>NZ_JAOTJD010000041.1:0-47942 GCF_042714595.1 Phenylobacterium ferrooxidans
GGGAGGCCGCCCAGGCCGAGGCCCGCTGGGCGGCGGCGCTCAAGCCTGCCCGGTCGGGCGGCTCAGCCTACGCCCGGAGCTGGGCGCGGCTGAACCGCGTGGCGGCGCTGCCGCGTCAGCCCATCGGGTAGAGGATTTCCTTGGAGATGGCGTCGATCTTCGACAGCACTTCGGCCGACAAGGTGACGTCGGCGGCGGCGAAGATGTCGGGGAGTTGCTCTTCCTTGGAGACGCCGACGATGGTGGAGGCGACGAAGTCGTGCTGCTTGCTCCAGGCGGTGGCCAGGGTCACCGGCGACATCCCGGCCTCGGCGGCGACGGCGGCGAAGCGTTCGGTGGAGGCCAGGGACTTCTCGTTGACGAAGCGTTGGGCCATCACCGCCTGGCGCCCGCCGAGCGCGATGTAGCGGGAGAAGCGCGCGCCCTCCGGGGTCGCCCCGCCCTGGTACTTGCCCGAGAGCACGCCGCCGGCCAGGGGCGAGAAGGGGATCAGGCTGACGCCCTCCTGGCGGCAGGCCTGAGCCAGCTCGTCCTCGAAGCGGCGGTTGTTGAGGCTGAAGTTGTTCTGAATGGTCTGGTAGCGGGCGACGCCGAGGCGTTCGGAGGTCGCCACGCTCTTCATCAGGCCCCAGGTGGTCTCGTTGCTGCAGCCGATGGTGCGGACCTTTCCCTCGCGGATCAGCTCGTCGAGGGTCTCCATGGTCTCGTCATAGGCGACGCCGTGGTCGGGCCAGTGGGTCTGGTAGAGGTCGATATAGTCGGTGCCCAGGCGCTTGAGGCTGGCCTCGACGGCGCGGGTGATGTTGTGGCGGTCGAGCGCGGTCATGCCGGCCCGCTGGGCGCCCTTGATCCAGCCGTGGCTGGGGCCGCAGACCTTGGTGGCGAGGATCACCTCGTCGCGGCGCTTGGTTTTCAGCCAGCGGCCGACGATCTCCTCGGTGCGCCCGGCCCATTCCTCGCTGGGCGGCACCGGATAGTTCTCGGCGGCGTCGAAGAAGTTGATCCCGGCCTCCAGCGACTTGTCGAGGATGCGGTGGGACTCCGCCTCATCCACCTGGGAGCCGAAGGTCATGGTCCCCATGCAGATCTTGGAGACGACGATGGCGCTCTTGCCGAGGCGATGGGTCTGCATGAAGGGGTCCTTGAAATGGGAGCGTGGCCTGGGCCGGCGTCAATGCCGCGCAGATAGGCGCAAGGTCCCGGAGCGCGCAAGCGGGCGGCTGGCGGTCCCGGGCCGAACGTGATTGCCTGGGCTCGCCAAGGAGATCCCGAGCATGAGCGCCGACTTCGGAGACAACCACCCGGATTTCGCGGCGTGGTGGATGCCGTTCACCGCCAACCGGCAGTTCAAGGCCGATCCGCGGCTGCTGACGGAGGCCAGCGGCATGTACTACCGCGCCGCGGACGGGCAGGAGGTGCTGGACGGGACCTCGGGCCTGTGGTGCGTCAACGCCGGCCACGGGCGGGCGGAGATCGCCGAGGCGGTGGCCCGCCAGCTGATGACGCTGGATTTCGCGCCCTCGTTCCAGATGGGCCATCCGATCGGGTTCGAGTTCGCGCAAGCCCTGACGCAGATCGCGCCAGCCGGCCTGGACCGGGTGTTCTTCACCAACTCCGGCTCGGAGTCGGTGGACACCGCGCTGAAGATCGCCATGGCCTATCACCGGGCGCGCGGCGAGGGGCAGCGAGTCAAGCTGATCGGGCGGGAGAAGGGCTATCACGGGGTGGGCTTCGGTGGCCTGTCGGTGGGTGGGCTGGTGAACAACCGGCGCAGCTTCGTCACCCTGCCAGGGGTGGACCACCTGCCGTCGACCTATGACCTGGCGCGCAACGCCTTCTCGCGCGGACTGCCGCTCCACGGGGCGGAGAGGGCCGACGCCCTGGAGGGGCTGATCGCCCTGCACGGGGCCGAGACCATCGCCGCGGTGATCGTCGAGCCGGTGGCGGGGTCGGCGGGCGTGCTGCCGCCGCCGGTGGGCTATCTGGCGCGCCTGAGGGAGATCTGCGACCGGCACGGCATCCTGCTGATCTTCGACGAGGTGATCACCGGGTTCGGGCGGGTCGGCGCGGCCTTCGCGTCCCAGGCCTTCGGGGTGACGCCCGACATCATGACCACGGCCAAGGGTCTGACCAACGGGGTCATTCCCATGGGGGCGGTGTTCGTGCGCCGGGCGGTGCACGACGCGGTGGTGCAGGGGCCGGAGGGCGCGATCGAGTTCTTCCACGGCTACACCTATTCCGGCCATCCCGTGGCCTGCGCGGCGGGCCTGGCGGTGCTGGAGATCTATGCCCGCGAGGACCTGTTCGCCCGGGTCGCGGCCATCGCGCCGCTGTGGGAGGCGGCGTTGCACGGGCTGCGCGCCGCGCCCCACGTCATCGACATCCGCAATGTGGGGCTGATGGGGGCCATCGAGCTGACGCCCCGCGACGGGGCGCCCGGCGCGCGAGGCTATGAGGTGCTGGTGGGCGCGCTGAAGGCCGGCCTGCTGGTGCGGGCGACCGGCGACACTATCGCGCTGTCGCCGCCGCTGATCATCTCGCAGGCGGAGATCGACAAGCTGACCGGGATCCTGGGCGGCGTGCTGGCGGGGATCGCCTGAGCGCGGCTATAGAGGGGCCGCCCGTCGGAGAGCCCCATGCCCCACACCGTGCTGATCTCCCACCCCATGCTGTCGCTGATGCAGGCGAGGCTGGAGGCGCATGGCTACCGCGTCGTGCGGCGCTGGGAGATGGCAGACGGGGACGCCCAGGCGGTGGAGGCCATCGTCCATGCCGGCGAGATCTATCTCACCGCCGACTTCCTGGAGAGCCTGACCAACCTCAAGCTGATCGCCAATGTCAGCGTCGGCTATGACGGGGTCGACGTGCCCTGGTGCCGGGCGCGGGGGATCGAGGTGTCCCACGCCGACGGGCTGAACGCCGAGGACGTCGCCGACCATGCGCTGGGCCTGCTGATCGGCGGTTGGCGCAACATCGTGGCCGGCGACCGGATGCTGCGGGCGGGGCGCTGGAACCATGACCGCCTGGAGGTCGGGCAGGGGCTGAAGGGCCAGCGCGTGGGGATCATGGGGCTGGGCCATATCGGCGTGGCGGTGGCCAGGCGGGTGGAGGCCTTCGGCATGACGGTGGCCTGGTGGGGACCCAACGAAAAGCCGGACGCCGCCTGGCCCCGGGCCGAGAGCCTGCTGGCGCTCGCCCAGGACAGCGACATCCTGGTGGTGGCCTGCCGCGCCGATGTGTCCAACCGCCAGGCGGTGAACGCCGAGGTGATCGAGGCGGTGGGTCCCAAGGGGATGATCGTCAATGTCGCGCGGGGCTCGGTGATCGACGAGGACGCCCTGATCGCGGCGCTGAAAGCGGGCCGGCTGGGTCGGGCGGGCCTGGATGTGTTCGCCACCGAGCCGACGCCGGCAGAGCGCTGGGAGGGCGTGCCGAACACGGTGCTGACCCCGCACAGCGCCGGGGGCACGGTGGATTCCCTGCCCTCGATGATCGGTCAGACCTTCGAGAACCTGCGCCGCCATTTCGCCGGCGAGGCCCTGCTGAGCCCGGTCGCCTAGGAGGCAGGATCATGGCCAAAGCCCTTGGAATCGGTGGGGTTTTCTTCAAGACCTCAGACCCCGGCCAACCTGGCCGCCTGGTACGACCGGGTGCTGGGGTTCGGCGGCGGGCCCTGGCCGGGCGCGATGTGGCCGCACGGGGACAAGGGCTACACTCTCTGGTCGCCGTTCAAGGCCGACACCACATATTTCGAGCCCTCGGCCTCGCCGTTCATGATCAATTTCATCGTCGATGATATGGACGGGGTCTTGGCCCGCGCCGCCGCCGAAGGGGTTGAACCCACCGGCCGCGACGACTCCGATCCCAACGGGCGCTTCGCCTGGCTGATGGATCCGGCCGGTCTGAAGATCGAACTCTGGGAGCCGGCGGTCGCCCCTCCCGAGGCTTGACATAAAGACATAAAGATATCTTTATGTGCCAATGAGTCTTTCAGCGATCCAGGCTGTGGAAGTGTTGCGCGCGGCGGGCGAACCGACCCGCCTGCGCATCCTCGCCCTGCTGTCCCACGAGGAACTGGCGGTCCTGGAGCTGTGCAAGGTTCTGGACCAGAGCCAGCCCCGTGTCTCGCGGCACCTGAAGCTGCTGGCCGAGGCCGGTCTGGTGGAGCGGTTCCCGGACGGGGCCTGGGTCTTCTACCGCCTGGTGGCCGGCGGCCTGGCGCGTCGGCTGGCCGACGAGACCTTGGCGGTGGTGGACCTCGCAGACCCCATCCTGGCCCGCGACGCCGAGCGGCTGCAGGCCGTGCGCGCCGAGCGCTCCACCGAGGCCGGGGAATACTTCGCCCGCAACGCCGCGCGCTGGGACGAAATCCGCTCGCTCTACGTGTCGGAGACCGACGTCGAGGCCGCGGTGCTGGAGGCCGCCGGCCCCGGACCCTTCAAGCGCCTGGTGGACCTGGGTTCCGGCACCGGCCGCATGCTGACCCTGCTGGGGCCGCATGCCCAAGCCGCCGTTGGGCTGGATCTGTCGCAGCAGATGCTGAACATCGCGCGCAGGCATGTCGCCGACGCCGGGCTGGAGCGCTGCGAACTGCGCCACGGGGACATCTTCGGCACCCGCTTGCCGGGCCAGAGCGCCGATCTGGTGGTGGTCCACCAGGTGCTGCACTATCTGGGCGATCCGGCCGCCGCCGTGCGCGAGGCCGCGCGACTGGTGGCCGAAGACGGCCGACTGATCATTGTCGACTTTGCGCCCCACAGCCTGGAGTTCCTGCGCGAGCAGCACCAGCACCGCCGCCTCGGTTTCGCCGAGGCGGAGATGGAGCGGTGGCTGAACGAGGCGGGCCTGACCAAGGTCCGCGCCGCCGCCCTGCCACCCGCCCGGGGCGAGGGTTTGACCGTCAAGATCTGGACCGCCGAGCGCGTCCGCAAAGCTGTAAGGAGCGCCGCATGAGTCCGCTGGAAACCGCGCTGGGACCGGTGGCGCGCGCCGGCGCCGGCCTGGCCAAGCGCCCCTCCGTCTCCTTCGAATTCTCGCCGCCCAAGGGGCCCAAGAGCGAGGAGAGCCTGTGGGAGGCCATCCGGCGGCTCGAGCCCCTGAACCCGTCCTTCGTGTCGGTGACCTACGGCGCCGGCGGTTCGACCCGGGACCGTACCCACCGCACGGTGGTCCGGATGCTGCACGAGACCACCCTGCGCCCCGCCGCCCACCTGACCTGCGTGGAAGCCTCCCGCGCCGAGGTGGACGAGGTGATCCAGGACTATTGGGACGCGGGGATCCGGCACATCGTGGCCCTGCGCGGCGACCCGCCGGGATCGCTGGGCGGCGCCTATACGCCCCGCGCCGATGGCTATCAGAACGCCACCGAGCTGACCGCGGGCATCCGGGCGATCGGCGACTTCGACGTCAGCGTCGGGGTCTATCCGCAGATCCACCCGGAAAGCCCGTCGGTGGACCATGACATCGACGTGCTGAAGGCCAAGATCGACGCCGGGGCCACCCGGGCGATCAGCAACTTCTTCTTCGACATCGACGGCTACCTGCGGTTCGTCGAGAAGATCCGCAAGGCGGGGATTACGGTTCCGATCCTGCCCGGCATCATGCCGGTGAGCAGCTATGAGGGACTGAAGAACATGTCCCAGCGGATCGGGGTCAGCCTGCCTGGTTGGCTGGGAAATCTGTTCGAAGGCCTCGATGACGACCACGAGACCCGCAAGCTGCTGGCCTGC
Organism: Phenylobacterium ferrooxidans; assembly: GCF_042714595.1. NCBI lineage: Bacteria > Pseudomonadati > Pseudomonadota > Alphaproteobacteria > Caulobacterales > Caulobacteraceae > Phenylobacterium > Phenylobacterium ferrooxidans. The sequence continues at coordinate 5,730 of NZ_JAOTJD010000041.1, forward strand.
TCCGTCGCCGCCGAGATGTGCGCGCGGCTGGTGGAGGAGGGGTTCTCGGACTTCCATTTCTATACCCTGAACAGGGCCGACCTCGTTTACGCCATCTGCCGGGTGCTGGGCGTGCGAGAAGAGCCGACGGAGAAAGCCGCATGAGCCCGCGCTCAGAACGTATTGAAAAGCTGAAGCAAATATCTCGTGAGCGCGTGTTAATTCTGGACGGCTCCTGGGGGGTGATGTTCCAGAAGCGCAGGCTGGACGAGGCCGACTATCGGGGCGAGCGGTTCCAGGACCATCCCGGCCAGCTGAAGGGCAACAACGACATCCTGTGCCTGACCCGGCCGGACATCGTCGGTGACCTGCACGACGAATATTACGGCGCCGGCGCGGACATCAGCGAGACCAACACCTTCTCGGCCACCACCATCGCCCAGGCCGACTACGAGCTGGAGAGCGCGGTCCGCGACATCAACTTCGAGGGCGCGCGGATCGCCCGCGAACGGGCCGACGCCTGGACCGCCAGGGAGCCGCACAAGCCGCGCTTCGTGGCCGGCTCGGTGGGGCCGCTGAACAAGATGCTGTCGATGTCCTCGGACGTGAATGATCCGGGCGCGCGGCTGGTGACCTTCGACGAGGTCTACACCGCCTATCGCGAACAGATGATCGCCCTGCACGACGGCGGGGTGGACCTGTTCCTGATCGAGACCATCACCGACACGCTCAACTGCAAGGCCGCCATCAAGGTGATCCTCGACATGGAGGACGAGGGCTACGAGCCCCTGCCGATCTGGATCTCCGGAACCATCACCGACCGCTCGGGGCGCACGCTCTCGGGCCAGACGGTGGAGGCTTTCTGGAACTCGGTGAAGCACGCCAAGCCCTTCGCCATCGGCCTGAACTGCGCGCTCGGCGCCGACCTGATGCGGCCGCACATCGCTGAGCTCAGCCGCGTGGCCGACACCCTGGTGAGCGCCTATCCCAACGCCGGCCTGCCCAACGCTTTTGGCGAGTACGACGAGGAAGCCCACCAGACGGCGCACGAGCTGCACGAGTGGGCCTCGCGCGGCCTGGTCAACATCCTGGGCGGCTGCTGCGGCACGACGCCGGACCACATTCGCCACGTGGCCGAGGCGGTGAAGGGTGTTAAGCCCCGGCAGATTCCGGAACGCCCCAAGGCCATGCGGCTGGCCGGGCTGGAGCCCTTCGAACTGGCTTAGGCCGGCGGGAAGACACACCGATAGATTTGACAGACCCTCGATCCCGCCCCGCGGGGTCACCGTCTCCCGCAAGGGAGCGGACCGGGCAGCGAGCGGAATTGATGCGACCCATCTTCATAAATGTCGGCGAGCGGACCAACGTCACCGGTTCGGCCAAATTCCGTAAGCTTGTCGCCGAGGGGGACTATCCCGCGGCGCTGAGCGTGGCGCGCCAGCAGGTGGACGCCGGCGCCTCGGTGATCGACATCAACATGGACGAGGGGCTGCTGGACAGCGTCGCGGCCATGAAGACGTTCTTGAACCTGATCGCCGCCGAGCCCGACATCGCCCGCGTTCCGATCATGATCGACTCCTCCAAGTGGGAGGTGATCGAGGCGGGCCTGAAGTGCGTCCAGGGCAAGGCCATCGTGAACTCGATCTCCATGAAGGAGGGCGAGGACAGGTTCCGCGAACAGGCCAAGGCCTGCCTGCGCTATGGCGCGGCCGTGGTGGTGATGGCCTTCGACGAGGTCGGCCAGGCCGACACGGCGCAGCGCAAGATCGAGATCTGCACGCGGGCCTATCGGATCCTGGTGGACGAGGTCGGCTTCCCGGCCGAGGACATCATCTTCGACCCCAACATCTTCGCCGTGGCGACGGGGATCGACGAGCACAACAACTACGCGGTCGACTTCATCGAGGCGGTGCGGGTCATCAAGCAGACCCTGCCGCTGGCCCGGATCTCGGGCGGGGTGTCCAACGTCTCGTTCAGCTTCCGCGGCAACGAGCCGGTGCGGCGCGCGATCCACGGGGTGTTCCTCTATCACGCCATCGCCGCGGGCATGGACATGGGCATCGTCAACGCCGGCGACCTGCCGGTCTATGACGACATCCCGGAAGAACTGCGCGAGGCCGTCGAGGACGTGATCCTCAACCGGCCGCAGCGGACCAACATCTCCAACACCGAGCGGCTGGTGGAACTGGCGCCCAAGTACAAGGGCGGCAAGTCGGAGGCCAAGGGCCCCGACCTCGCCTGGCGCGAACTGCCGGTGGAAAAGCGGCTGGCGCACGCCCTGGTGAACGGCCTGACCGACTTCATCGAGGCCGACACCGAGGAGGTGCGCCTGTCGGTGGAGCGGCCGCTGCACGTCATCGAAGGTCCGCTGATGGACGGGATGAACGTGGTGGGCGACCTGTTCGGCTCGGGGAAGATGTTCCTGCCCCAGGTGGTGAAGTCCGCCCGGGTGATGAAGCAGGCCGTGGCCTATCTCATGCCGTTCATGGAGGCCGAGAAGGAGGGCAAGCCGCGCGAGAACGCCGGCAAGATCCTGATGGCCACCGTCAAGGGCGACGTCCACGACATCGGCAAGAACATCGTCGGCGTGGTCCTGCAGTGCAACAATTACGAGGTCATCGACCTGGGCGTCATGGTGGCCTCTGACCGCATCCTGGACGAGGCCATCGCCCACAATGTCGACATCGTCGGCCTGTCGGGCCTGATCACGCCGAGCCTGGACGAGATGGTCTATGTGGCCAGCGAGATGGAGCGGCGCGGCTTCAAGATCCCGCTGCTGATCGGCGGCGCCACCACCAGCAAGACCCACACGGCGGTGAAGATCGAGCCCGGCTATCAGGGCGGCTCCACCACCTATGTGCTGGACGCCAGCCGCGCCGTCGGCGTGGTCTCGGGCCTGCTGTCGAAGACCGAACGCGACCGGATCCAGGCCGAGACCCGGGCCGACTACGCCAAGGTCCGCGAGCAGTTCGCCCGCGGCAACACCAACCGCGCCCGCGCCACCCTGGCCGACGCCCGGGCCAACGCCTTCAAGGTCTCCGGCTGGCAGGCGACGCCCCCCAGCTTCATCGGGACCCGCACCTTCACGGCCTATGATCTCGGCGATCTCGCCAAGCACATCGACTGGACGCCGTTCTTCGCGTCCTGGGAGCTGGTGGGCCACTACCCCGCCATCCTGGAGGACGACGTGGTGGGCCAGGCCGCCACCGACCTCTTCAAGGACGCCCAGGTCATGCTCAAGCAGATCGTGGACGAGAAGTGGTTCGAGGCGCGCGGGGTGGTGGGCTTCTGGCCGGCCAATTCCGACGGCGACGACGTGGTGGTCTGGACCGACGAGACCCGCACCGTCGAGCTGACCCGCCTGCACACCCTGCGTCAGCAGATGTCCAAGGGGGAGGGCGGCCGGGCCAATGTGGCGCTCTCAGACTTCGTGGCTCCCATGGGGGAACGCGACTGGATCGGCGGCTTCGCGGTGACCGCCGGCCACGGCGAGCCCGAGATCGCCAAGGCCTTCAAGGACAAGGGCGACGACTATTCGGCCATCCTGGCCGCGGCCCTGGCCGACCGCCTGGCCGAGGCCTTCGCCGAGGCCATGCACCGCAAGGTGCGCACCGAGCTGTGGGGTTACGCCCCCGATGAGCCCTTCGATATCGAGGCGCTGATCGGCGAGAAGTATCGCGGCATCCGCCCGGCCGCGGGCTACCCCGCCCAGCCCGACCACACCGAGAAGGCAGAGCTGTTCCGCATCCTGGACGCGCCCGCCCAGACCGGCATGGAGCTGACGGAGAGCTTCGCCATGAATCCGCCGGCCTCGGTCTCGGGGCTCTATTTCGGCCACCCGGAGGCGCACTATTTCGGCGTCGGGCGGATCGAGAAGGACCAGGTCGAGGACTATGCGCGGCGCAAGGGCTGGGACCTGAAGACCGCCGAGCGCTGGCTGGCCCCGATCCTGAACTACGAGCGGGGGAAGTAGGGCGGCGAGTTTGGGCTTGTCCTGAGGACCCATCCCTCGGCCGCACGACGGTGGGGTTCTGAAGACTGGAACCACGAGCCGCACGAACCCCACGAACGGCGACCCGATGACCACCTTCAACGAAGCCGCTCGCCTGGCGAGCCTGCACGCCGCCCAAGGCCGCGCGGCGGCCCTGTTCGCCGCCATCGAGGCGGGCGGCCTAGTGCGCGCGGGCCTGCGGGAGAGCGAGCTTTCCAACGAGATCCATGCCCTGGCCGCCGGGCAGTTCGGGGTCGAGGCCCACTGGCACAAGCGGGTGGTGCGGGCCGGCGCCAACAGCGTCACCACCTATCATGACGACCCCGCCGACCTGGTGATCGCCGCCGACGACATCCTGTTCGTGGACCTGGGCCCGGTGTTCGACGACTGGGAGGCCGACTTCGGGCGCACCTTCGTGCTGGGCGATGATCCGGTGAAGCAGGCCCTGCGCCGCGACCTGCCCTTGGTGTGGCAGGAACTGCGGGCCTTCTACGAGGCCGATCCCCACATGACCGGCGCGGCGCTCTATGCGCAGGCGCACCGGACCGCCGAGCAGCGCGGCTGGACATTCGGAGGCAATATCGCCGGCCACCTGGTGGGGGAGTTCCCGCACACGGCCTTCCCCGGCGAGCGTTCGGTGTCCCTGGTGGCGCCCGGCAACGACACGCCGATGCGCGACCCCGACGCCGATGGGCGCGAACGCTACTGGATCCTGGAGGTCCATCTGGTGGAGCCGCAGGGGCGGTTTGGCGGGTTCACCGAGGAACTGCTGAGCCGGTAGGGGCGGGGTCAGAGTTCACAAACCTCGAGGCCCCTGTGGGGGGGCGCCTGTCCCGCATGTGAAATCCGGACGCTCAGGTCGGGGGATGGAGCCTGGTGTCCAAGGCGAAGGGCTCCTGCAAGACCACGTCATAGCCGCCGCTCGCCACCGTGGCGACGAACACCAGGTTCCAGCTGTGGACCGAAACCGCGCTTGGAATAGCCATGAAAGCGTGGGTGTGGAGGATGTCGTCTCCGAACCTCTGTTGACCAGCACTCGGTACGCCGGGACGGATCCAGTTCGGATTAGGAACATCTTCGGGCTGAACAATCCGGACGGACATAGGGTCCCTGATGCGGAGGGCGGTCAGGACGTGGGGAACGGTGTCCAGAGTCCTGAAGCCCTTGTGCACAGCCACTTCAAGAATGGCCGTTGACGGGTCGAGCGCACAGTAGACGGATCGAACGCCTTTGCTGTTCCAGCGTCCGCCAAAGAGGTATCCGCCTTCCCCGCTGTCCCAACTTGGCGCGAAGCGAGCCTCATCCAGCCGCCAGGCGATGACCTCAGGCGCCCCCAAGGGGGAGGGCAGCGGTGTCACGCGTAGACGCCGTACTCAAGACGTCCAAGGTGCTCCTCGACGGCCTCGATCCCTGCGGCTGTGGAGAGCAGGTCGAGGGGCTTTCGCTGGTTCAGGCCCATGGCGGGATGCTGTAGCCACTGCTCCGCCTCCAACTGCGAGCCGAACACCGCCGTCGCCTTCGCAAGGATTTCCGCGAACTTCCACGTCCGTCCGCCCTGCTCAGGGTTCAGCGGCCGATGAAGCTCCTCCCGTCGCCGTTGGAGCGTGCGTTGGCTCATACCGACAGCCTTCTCGAACTGATCGGGGGAACGGAGCAGTCGTACGTGATCAACGAGGTGCGTCAGCGCCCGCGCGGGCAGGCCGGCCTGAAGCAACTCGTGCGCGTCGAGGGGGCCGTCCACGTCGCGACGCAGGATGTCTCTGCCGCCCAGGAGGGCCGAGACGCGCGTCCAGATTCCGGAGAGCCGGGCGCTCTCCGCGATGGCCATGTTCGCGTGTAAATTGGCTTCCCCGACTGACTGCGCGTAGGCAATCTGGACCTCATGGCCGCGATCCAGCGCCGCCATCGCCTGATCCGCTGGCTCCCCGAAGTGTCCGAAGTCGGGGGATGCCTCGGGTTCTATCTCGTCGAGGATGGCCCTGTTTAGCCATTCGCCAAGCGATATGCCGGAACGGCGCGCTTGGCTTTCCGCCATCTCGCGCGCTTCGGGATTAATCCCTTTCACACTCCACGGGTCCGCTCCCGTCGAATAGCCGCCGCCGATCCTCACCTTGTCACGGGGGCTATGAGGCTTGGTCGCCACGTTGGTTCCTATATCTATTCCGCATCTTGCGTCAGATGTCATATTCCAGAGTGACAGCTGTCGCCGGGGATTTCAAGGCGCCGAGCCTGCGAAAATCGGGCGGACCTCACTGTCCGCTGAGTGCTGACCAAGAGAATAGATGTTCCTGTTTTGTTCTTGACGGATCGACCCGTCCGTGAGAGGCTGCGAGCCTCCCCGAACAATCCCCAGAGGCCCATGTCGTCCAAGTCGCCGCCGTTCGGGCGTTCCGACCGCCGTCCGCAGGTGCGGTACTCGCCGGCGCTCGGCAAGCTGATCTGCGAGCGGATCGCGGCTGGGCAGAGCGAGGCGTCGCTGGGGCGGGAGCCGGGGATGCCCTCGGTGCAGGCGATCTACAAGTGGCGCGAGCGGGAGCCGGGGTTCGGTGAGGCTTATGAAGCGGCCCGCGACCGGGCGCGGCGCGAGCGGCAGGCCAGCGACCGGGCCCAGGATCGGGCGCAGGACGAGGACCGCCGCTGGCGCCAGGCCCTGCGGCCGCGCAACCGCCAAGGGCGGGTCTCCACCTATAGCGACGAACTGGGCGGGGTGATCCTGCGGCGGATCGCGGGCGGGGAGACGGTGCTGTCCATCGGGGCCGACGCCGACATGCCGTGCGCCTCGACCATCTATCACTGGATCCGGGCCGACGACGGCTTCCACGACGCCTATCTGAAGGCCAAGGCCGTGGCCGCCGACATCTTCGCCGACGCCATGCTGGAGATCGCCCTGGAGTCCACCGAGAGCACGGCGCGGGGCGACGCCCTGCGCATCAAGACCCTGCGCTGGACGGCCGCGATGCTGGCGCCGAAGAAGTACGGCGCGCGGCGGGCCCTCGCGCCCGAGCCGGAGGAGGAGGCGCAGCAGCCCATCGTGGTGGTGATCCGCAAGTTCGGCATGAGCCACGACGAGGCGCTGGCGACGGTCGGGCGCGGGCCGTTGGCGGAGAAGCCTGAGCCGGAGCGGGATTGGTGGAGTACGCCCAGCTGAGGCGGGCGCCGGTCCGGGCGCCGCCGGTCAGGGCCCGGTTGCCCGGCTGACGCCCCTGATCTAGGCTTTCGGCAGAGACAGGCGCCGCCCCAAGAGCGCCCGGAGGAAGCCCATGGCCGTCGCCACCCTTTCCAAGCACGTCCCCATCGCGGGCGAGCGGCGCACGCAATACGGGACCTTGCGGGTGACTCCGATCTCGCCCCACATCGGCGCGGAGGTCGAAGGCGTCGATCTCTCCGGGCCGCTGTCGGCCGAGCAGCTGCGGGACATCCGCGCGGCCTGGGCCGACTGGATGGTGCTGGTGTTTCGCGACCAGCATCTCGACCGGGAGGCGCACAAGGCCTTCGGCCGGCATTTCGGCCGCCTGCACGTGCACCCCATGAACCACGGCCGTCCCGGCCAGGACTCCGAGGTGCTGGTCGTCAAGACCAACGCCCAGTCGGCCTATACGGCGGGCGAGGGCTGGCACACCGATGTCACCTGCGACGAGATCCCGCCGCTGGGCTCGATGCTGTACATCACCGAGACCCCGGAATGCGGCGGTGGCGACACGCTGTTCGCTGACATGTACATGGCCTACGAGATGCTCTCGCCGCCGATGAAGGCCTTCCTCGAGGGCCTGACGGCGGTGCATGACGGCGCCTTGCCCTATATCGGCAACTACCAGTCCAAGCCGCCGGAGGGGGGTTATCCCCGCCACGAGCATCCCGTCGTCATCCGGCATCCGGACACCGGTCGGAAGGTGCTGAACGTCAATTCGGGCTTCACCACCCACATCGTCGGACTGCAGCGCTGGGAGAGCCGCGCCCTGCTGGACAGCCTGTTCGCCCTGTTGCCGCGCGAGCCCAAGCTGCACTGCCGGGTGCGGTGGGAGCCCAATACCCTGACCTTCTGGGACAATCGCTGCACGCAGCACCACTCGGTCTGGGACTACTATCCGCACTCCCGATACGGGGAGCGGGTTTCCATCGTCGGCGAGCGCGCCCCGAGCGCCGCGTCCGCCGGCTGAGGCCGTCGGCGAGAGGGAGGCTCAGGCCCGGTCGGTCGCGCCGGGGTAAAATCGGATAAAAAGGCTATAATTCAAAATGTTAGAGCAATTTTCTATCCGATAGCGGTTTCACGCCTATCGAAAAGTGCCCTAGTCGTCGCTCCCGCCGGCGCGCGCCGGCCCCAGGGTGCGGGCGACGAGGACACCGGCGAGCATGGCGGCGGCGAAAATCCAGATCGGGGGGCCGGCCAGGCCCAGCAGGACGATGCCGGGGCCGGGGCAGATGCCCGCCAGGCCCCAGCCGGCGCCGAACAGGGCCGAGCCGATCACCAGCCGCCGGTCCAGGGGCCAGCGGTCGGGAAGCTTCAAGGGGTCGCCCAGCAGGGTCGTGGTCCGCCGGCGCGCGATCAGGAAGGCGGGGAAGGCTGCCAGGATGGCGCCGCCCATGACGAAGGCCAGCTGCGGGTTCCAGGCGCCGGCCACGTCGAGGAAGCCCAGCACCTTGTCCGGATCGAGCATGCCGGAGATCAGCAGGCCCAGGCCGAAGATCACCCCGAACAGGGCCGCGGTGAGCACCTTCATGCCGCCAGCCTCGCCGCTAGGGCCGGCAGGTCCGCGCCGTGGCGGGTGACGAACACCGTCAGGGCGGCCACGGCCATGAAGATCACCGTCGCCGTCAGCGACCGCGCCGACAGGTTGGACAGCCCGCAGACCCCGTGACCGCTGGTGCAGCCGTTGCCGAGCTGGGTTCCCACCCCCACCAGCAGGCCGGCGCCGATCAGCATTGGCAGGCCCGTGGCCGCCAGGGCGGGCGGGGCCGGCTGGCGCAGCCAGGCCGCGGCGACCCCCACCGACACCAGGCCGGCGAGGAAGGCCCATCGCCACAGGCCGGGCCTCAGGGCCGCGGCGTTGGAGAGGATGCCGCTGATCCCGGCGATCCGGCCGTTGGTCAGCAGCAGGCCGGCGCTGGCCAGGCCGATCAGGCCGCCGCCGATCAGCGACTGGAGGAAGGGGTGCATGGTCGGTTCCGCCCTAGTGCTTCCAGCCGAAGCTCACCCCGACCACGGTCTCGCTCATCGAGAGGTCGGCGTTCCCGCCGCCGAAGGCCGGCGGGATCGAGCCCGCGCCGCGCAGGGTCTTCTCCGGCGCATACATGGCGTAGCCGCTGATTTCCAGGCCCGAGGGCCGGGTCCAGGTGGCGCCGAGGGTGTACTGGTCGGTGATCACGGCGGGGGCGACGATGTTCAGCAGGGTCTGGTCGGCCGGGATCGGGTTGTCGGTGTGGTCGTAGCCGGCGCGCACCTGCCACTGGTCGTCGACCCTGTAGTTGACGCCGAGCTTGATGACGTCGGCGTCGCGCCAGCCGAAGCCGGGGCCGTTGTCGGCGCCGAAGGCGTGGCCGGCGAACAGGCCGGCGATGGGCGTCCCCACCGACTTGACCTTGCTGAACTCGATCCGGCGCCAGTCGGCGACGAGGTCGAGCTTCGGCGTCACCTTGAAGGCCGCGCCGAGGCCGTAGGTCGAAGGCGCGTCGAAGTCGCCGCCCTCGGCGAACAGGCCGCGATACTTGTCGAAGGCCTCGAACCGGGTCTCCGACTGCCAGAAGGCGCCCAGCGACAGCCGGTCGGTCACCTGGCCGAGATAGCCCAGGCGCAGGCCGTAGCCGAAGGCCTTCTCGACCCTCTGGTTGCTGAAGTGGGCGGGGTCCTGGGAGAAACCGGCGAAGGGGCCCAGGCCGCGGGCGCGGAAGGTCTGGCCGGCCAGATTGACCGACAGGCCCAGGCTGTGGCCCGGCGCGAACCGGTAGGCGACCGTGGGGGAGATGAAGAGCTGCTGCAGCTCCACCCCGGCGGCGCCGGTCGCCCCATAGCGGGCGAAGGGATTGGTCTTGTAGTCGGTGACCATGCCGCCATTGCCGTAGGCCGCGATCCCGAGGGCGAGACGGTCGGAGACCTGGGCGACCCAGCCGGCCTCGGGGATGAAGGAGACCGGATTGCCGTCGCCGTCATAGGCCCGGTCCTGGGCCGTCCCGCGGAAAGCGGCGGTGCGGGTCGGCTTGAAGACGTCGAGGCCCACGTCCCAACGGTTCCCCAAGGCCGTGGCGGCGGCCGGGTTGGTGGCCAGGGCCAGGCTGTCCTGGGGATAGGCCAGGCCCGCGCCGGCCATGCCCTTCGAGGCCGCCCCGTAGCCGTGGGCGAAATAGCCGTCCGTCGCATGGGCCGGCGCGGCGGCCAACAGCAGGGCGGCCAGGGCGGTGGCGGACAGCAGACGCTCGGCGCGCGGGCCGGGGCGAATGAACTCGGACATTTCTATTCCCACAATTTCGATGGGGGAAAGACGCCGATATGGTCCCGCTGCGCCATGCAGTTTTTCTGCGCACCCTTGCAGGAATGCGCGGCCAGCTGGGCTGTCCCCGGCTTGCGCCGGGAGCTGCTGCACCTTTAGGTATTCTCTTTCGCCAGGGTCCCCACGACGCCCAGGCAGATCCGCAGCTGGCCGGCGAAGTAGAGCGCCCAGACGCCGAAGCCGACCCAGGGGTTGTGCTCCAGGGGGCCGGCGCGGGCGAAGATCAGCAGGTCCGAGGCCACGAACATCAGGGCGCCGAGGCCCACGCTCATGCGCGGGAAGCGGCTGATCCAGGCGGCGGCGGCCATGAGGGCCAGGCCCGTGGAATAGAAGGCGATGCCCGGCGCGCCCGCGCGGTCGGCGGGCAGCAGGTAGGCGATAATCACCGTGGCCGGGACGATGAGGATGGCCAGCAGGAGCTGGCTGGGTTCGAGGGCCGGGCGGCGGTTGCGGAGATAGAGGGCGATGGCCACCAGGTGGCCCGCCAGGAAGGCCACGGCGCCGGTGATCAGGCCGTGGGTCTCCAGCAGCACGTCGCCGGTGGCGCCGAGCGCCATGACCAGGGCCAGCAGCCAACCGTCGGGGGTCTTGGCGCGGGTGGCGGCGTAGAGCGCCAGCAGGGCGACGCCCGCGCCCTTCCAGACAATCGTCGCGGCCTCGGGCAGGGCGAAGCGGTTGGCGGCCAGGAAGCTGACGCCCGCCAGGATGGCCAGGGTCAGGATGAGTTTCGATGCGAGGCTCGGCCGGTCCATGTGGTGCTTCCCCCGTTGATTGGCGGCAGTCTAGGCGGGTTTCGCTGCGGCGCCCAAGCGGCGCCCCGAGATTCCCCCGAGGGTTGTCGGGCGCGCCGTTAAGGTCCAGCTTGGCGTGACATCCTGGGGAGGACGACATGATCAAGAAACTGGTGGCGGAATTCATCGGCACGGCCTGGCTGGTGCTGGGCGGGTGCGGGGCCGCGGTGCTGGCGGCGGCCTATCCGGAGCTGGGGATCGGCTTTGTGGGGGTGTCGCTGGCCTTCGGGCTGACGGTGGTGACCATGGCCTACGCCATCGGCCACGTCTCCGGCTGCCACCTCAATCCGGCGGTGTCGGTGGGGTTGTGGGCCGGGGGGCGGTTCCGGGGCGCCGACCTGCCGGGCTATGTCATCGCCCAGGTGGCGGGCGGGCTGGCGGGGGCCGGCGTGCTCTATGTGATCGCCAGCGGCCAGGCCGGGTTCGATGTGAGCGCCGGCTTCGCCAGCAACGGCTATGGCGAGCACTCGCCGGGGGGCTACGCCCTGACGGCGGCCCTGGTGTGCGAGGTGGTGATGACCTTCGCCTTCCTGTTTGTGATCATGGGATCGACCCACGGTCGGGCGCCGGCGGGCTTCGCGCCCCTGGCCATCGGCCTGTGCCTGACGCTGATCCACCTGATCAGCATTCCGGTGACCAACACCTCGGTGAACCCGGCGCGCAGCACCGGGCCGGCGATCCTGGTGGGGGGCTGGGCGTTGCAGCAGCTGTGGCTGTTCTGGGTGGCGCCGCTGGTGGGGGCGGTGCTGGCCGGCGTGACCTATCGCTGGCTGTCGAAGGACGACCCGGCGCCGGTGGACGTCTCGGGCAAGGCCTGACGAATTCGCCGGAGGGGCGAGGCGGCGGCGTGCTAGTGTCGCCGCAACGCACCAGCTGAAGGGACACCGCCATGGCCAAGGGTCAGAAGAAGAGCAACAAGGAAGTTCGCAAGCCCAAGGCCGAGAAGCCCAAGGCGACCGCGCCGGCCGGCTGGACCCCCAACGTCCTGAAGAAGTAGGTCGCGCGTGGCGATCGAGACCGTCCACCTGGTCCAGTCCTATATCGCCGGCAAGGGCAAGGCGCTGAAGGCCGAGCCCGTCGTGATCTGCAAGTCGGCGGAAGAGGCGCGGCGCAAGGCCGACCGGCTGTCCGACACCCGGCTGGGGGTGGTGGCCTTCTCCGCCTCGGCCGACGCCGAGCTGGGGGACTATGACGAGAACCCGGTGATCCTGTTCAAGGCGGGGCAGTTGCCGCCGCCGTTTGACGAGGCTTGAGCCTCGTCAAACGAGTCCCTTTTGGAGCGGGATGCGGGCGGAAAACCGCTGCGCACTTTTCCTCATCCCGCTCGTGACGAAGCCTGAGCCTCGTCAAACGAGTCTCTGCGCCGGTGGTGACGGGTCCCTGGGCCGCAGCACGGCGATGGCCTGGGTGGGAAAGTCCGCGCCGCCCTCGATGATCGCGGCCACGGTGAAGTCGGCCTCGGCGAGCGCCCGGAAATGGGCGCGGCGGGTCCAGGCCGACAGGTAGTTGCTGCCCTCCAGGGCGTTGTTCCAGACGACATAGGCCTCGCTGGCGAGGCGCTCGGCGACCTGCGGCGGACCCCAGGCGTGGGCGTAGGTCTCGTCATGGAAGGTGAGGATGGCGCAGCCGTCGGGCTTCAGCAGGCGGCGCAGCTCGGCCAGCCAGGCGCGCGCGGTGTCCTCCGTCAGGTGGGTCAGGACCGAGTGGGAATAGACCAGGTCCAGGCTGGCCCGCGCCAGCGGCAGGGGCGGGCGCAGGCCGTTGCGCAGGTAGCGGCCGGGCAGGGCCTCAGCGCACCAGGCCACCAGCTTGGGATGGATGTCGCAGCCGAGGAACTGTCCCCCCGCGGCGGTGACGTCGGCCGCCAGCCAGCGGGCGATGCGGCCGCAGCCGACCCCCCAGTCGAGCACGGTGCGGGGCTGGGTGAGGTCGATCCCCTGTTCGAGGGCGAGCGCCCGGAACTGCGCGGCGTCCTCGCGGCCGCGCTCGGAATACCAGGCCTGGCCCGCCGCGCCCGAGACCAGGGTCAGCAGGGCGGGCGGGGGCATGGGCAGGCCGTCGTCCACCGGATCGCTGACGATGGCGGCCAGGCGAGCCTCGCGCCAACGGTAGTAGGGGCCGATCAGGCCGGTGGCCTCCAGCACCCGGCGCAGCTGCGTCTTCCAGCTCATCGCGCCACCTCGGCAGGGAGCCAGTCGCGCAAGGCGCTGAGCGGCAGGGTGGCGAGCGGGCCTGACATAAGCTGAGCTGATGCATAGAGCAGCAGGGCCGCCTTGTCACCGAGCCGGCCGCACCAGGAAGCCCTTCCCCCGGCGCGGGGGAAGGGCGTCCAGGCCTAGCCCTTGACGGGCGGCGGCGGGGCGCAGCGGCCGGCGCGGGCCTGGACGACGAAGAACAGGGCGCGGTTGGCCGCGAAGTTGCGGTGTTCGGCGATGGCGCTGGTGGGCTCGCCGGTGACCAGGCTGATGGCGTCGGAGGGGCCGGCCGGGCCCGACAGCGACGCCTGGTTCCAGGCCGACAGCGCCGAGCTGCAGGCCGCGATGGTGGCCTCGGCCACCACCTCGGCGGAGTCCTTCGCCCCGGCCAGGCTGTAGGCCCAGCGATGCAGGCAGTCCTCCACCGGACCGGCGCCGTCCGCCACGGCGGCGGGCGCCAGGGCCGGGACGCCGGCCGTGGTGGTGGCGGCGGCCGGCGTGGCGGCGAAGGGGGTGCAGATACCCTTGGCGACCTTGACGTCGTCAGTGTCGCTGCAGGCGGTGAGCGACAGGGCGGCCATCAGGGCCAGGCCAGCGGCCCTCATTGGCCACACACGCGCGTCTGATGATAGCTGACCCGGCCGCGGTCGTCGTAGTAGGGGCGGCTCACCATGCGGCACTCGGCCGACGCCTGGCGGTAGTTGCTGTTGCGCGCGGTCGCGCGGTTGCTGGCGCGGCTGTAGGTCCGACCGGTGTCGCACTTGGTGCGGGCGAGCTGGTTGCCCACCACAGCGCCGCCGACCCCGCCGATGATGGCGCCCTTGCCGTCAGCCACGGCGTTGCCGATCAGGGCGCCGCCGACGGCGCCGAGCACGGTGCCGGTCACCTTGCGGTCGTGGGCGCGCTGGTCGCAGGCGGTGCGCGCGCTGGCCAGGGTCGGCGCGGCCGCGGCGGCCACCACCAGTCCCGTAATCAAAAGCAGATGTCTCATAGCCAAGCCTCCTAAGTCCCTAAGCCGACACAACGCGCCGATGGGGGGATGGATGCGCCCGCCATGCTCAAGCCTTGATCGCCCCCCAGAACCTCCCGCCCATCCAAGCGGAGAGACCGAGTGCGTAGAGTCTGGATCCTGGCCGCCGCGGCGGTGCTGGCGAGCTGCAGTCCCAAGGCGCAGACCGGAGCCGAGGCGAAGTATGGCGGCCTGGACGAGGCGATTCTGGCCTGGCGCCAGCAGATCGTGAAGACCGACGCTGCGTGCCTGGCCAAGGCCGAGGGGTGCCAGGGCTTCGAGGTGCGCTGCAAGGGCGAGCGCGAGACCACCGCCACCGACCAGGCCAAGGGCGTCACCGCCAAGCTGGTGGTGGCGATGAACTGGGAAGGCTGGGACGCCGTGCGCAGCGAGTACCGGTCGCAGTCGGGGTTCTCGGAGTTCACCAAGGTCGAGGGCGGCTGGCTGCGGGCGGCGACCGCCCCGGTCAATATGAGCAGTTGCGTGAGTGGATAGGCGCGCCGCAATCCGGAACCCGACCGAAAGCCAAGCGTACAACGGCCATGGTTGCTATGAGACGTTTTCGCCGGGACACGGCGGTGCACGAGAAGCTGAGCAGGTGACCGAAGCGCGTATCACGGAGGCCCGGGTCCGGTCGCTCATGGCGACGGGAATCCTGGATACAGCGGCGGAGACCGCCTTCGACGACGTCGTGCGCCTGGCGGCCCTGGTCTGCAAGGCGCCGATCGCGGTGGTGAGCTTCGTCGACGCCGATCGCCAGTGGTTCAAGGCCAGGATCGGGCTGGAGGTCAGCGAGACCCCGGTGGAGATGGCGATCTGCCGTCATGTCCTGGTGTGCGACGACATCCAGCTGTTTTGCGACCTGACGGCCGACCCGCGGACCGCCGACAATCCCCTGGTGACCGGGGCGCCGTTCCTGCGGTTCTACGCAGGCGCGCGGGTCGACAGCCCCGATGGCGTGCCCATCGGCTCGGTGGCGGTCATCGACACCGTGCCCCGCCCGCAGGGCCTGAGCGCCGACGAGACCGAGACCCTGCTGGCCCTGGCGCGCCAGGTCATGGCGCAGCTGGCCATGCGCGCCCAGACCGCCCGCCTGAAGGATGGGGAAGACCGGTTCCGGGCCATCGCCGACTCCATGCCGCAGATGGTGTGGTCGACCCAACCGGACGGCTTTCACGACTATTACAACGCCCGCTGGTACGAGTTCACCGGCGTGCCCGCCGGCTCCACGGACGGCGAAGGCTGGAACGACATGTTCCACCCCGACGATCAGGAGCGGGCCCGGGCCCTTTGGAGCCACAGCCTGGCGACCGGCGACCCCTATGAGATCGAGTACCGGTTGCGACACCACTCCGGCGCCTATCGCTGGACCCTGGGACGCGCCCTGCCGATCCGTGACGAGGCGGGCCAGATCACCCGCTGGTTCGGCACCTGTACCGACATCGACGACGCCAAGCGGCTGGCCGAGGAGCGGGAGCTGGTCAGCCAGGAGCTGAGCCACCGGATCAAGAACATCTTCGCGGTGATCTCGGGCCTGATCTCGCTGTCGGCGCGCACCCATCCGGAGTCCAAGGCCTATGCCATGGCCCTGCGCGACCGGGTCATGGCCCTCGGCCGGGCCCACGATTTCGTGCGGCCCCACAGCAAGGTGTCGCAGCCCAACGCCCGGGCCGCGACCGCCTTCGCCCTGCTGACCGAACTGTTCGCGCCCTATGACGGCGCCGGCGGCCTGCGGATCAGCGTGGCCGGTGACGACATCCCCATCGATGACCGGGCCGCCACCCCGCTGGCGCTGATCTTTCATGAGCTGGCTACCAACGCCGCCAAGTACGGGGCGCTGTCGGCGCCAGAGGGACATGTAGCCATCACCGCCGAACGGGTGGGGGATGCCTACCGCCTGAGCTGGCGTGAGAGCGGCGGTCCGTCCGTGGCGGGGCCGCCGGCCTCGGACGGCTTCGGCTCGACGCTCTCGAAGGTCTCGGTGGAGGGCCAGCTGGGCGGGACCCTGATCCGCGAATGGCTGCCGGAAGGCTTGATGGTCACCATGACCGCGCCGGCGACGTCGTTCACGCGGCCGAGCCGGGTGAACTAGCACCTTGTCCTTCTCCCCTTGCGGGAGAAGGAAACCCTCTACGCAAACAGCCGCAGTTCGCCCGGGGGCGAGAGCAGGGCGCTGCGTCGGCCAGCGTATTCCACGACATCGGCGACGGCCTTGCGGCTGGCGGGCTTGTGGAGGACGCCGATCGTGCCGGCGACGCCGTCGCGCAGCAGGCCGGGATTGGCGGTGACGAAGATCACGGCGGCGCGGCGGTCGGCCAGGGCGCGGCCGATGTCCACGCCGGTCTCGCCGTCGCGGAGGTTCAGGTCCACGAGGGCGACGTCGATCTCCTCGGCCGCGAAGGCCTCGAAGGTGCGCCAGTCCGGAGCGATGCCCACGACGGTATGGCCCAGGTCGTTGAGGGTTTCCTCAAGTTCCATGGCGACCAAAATCTCGTCTTCGACAATCAGAATACGCAAGATCCAACCCCGGACTCCGGCGTCTTCGCCGTCACGTCTGAATGCGGCCACCGACAGATGGTTGCGAGGAGAAGTGTCACCTAGCCGACACCTGGCCTCGGCGTGGGTTTCAAGACACACTGAGTCCTTTCAAACACGCGAGGCCGCCATGACGCCCCACTGGGACGGCCCGCCGCTGGAAGCCTGGGACGCCTGGACGCCGGAGGAGGCGGCCGCCCGGCTGGCCGGCATCGCCGCGCCCTGGTGCGTGGTGGGCGGCTGGGCCCTGGATGTCTGGCTGGGTCGCGAGAGCCGCCCGCATGAGGATCTTGAGATCGCCATCCCCAAGCCGTTCCTGCCGGAGATGCGGGCGCGGCTGGCGGGACTTGATGTCTATTCGGTGGGGGACGGCGAGGTTCTCACCTTGGCGCCCGGGGCCGAGCCGCCGGAAGACAAGTACCAGATCTGGGTGGCGGAGGGTGGCGCCTGGCGGCTGGACGTCATGGCCGAGCCGGGTGACGCCGCGACCTGGGTGTTCCGGCGCGACGAGAGCGTGACAGCCCCAAGGGCGCAGATGATGGGGCGGTCGCCGACCGGCGTGCCCTATCTGAAGCCGGAGGGTGCGCTGCTGTACAAGGCCGCCAAGCTCCGGCCGAAAGACGAAGCGGACTTCACGCTTTTCGCGCCCTTGCTGGATGAGGCCGCGACGGTGTGGCTGCGAACGCTGATCGCGCGTCTCTATCCCGGCCACCCCTGGCTGGCGCGCCTGGCCCCATAGAAAGAGGCTCCGACCGCCTGGAGAGGCGATCAGAGCCCTGATCTAGGTCAACCCGGTGGGACGCGGCGAGGCGTCCCCGGTCCGGTCTTAGTTCTTGGAGGCGTCAGCGGCCGCATCGACCTTGTCTTCGGTGGCTTCACCGGCGGCCTTCATGGCGTCTTCGGCCTTGTCGCCGGCTTCCTTGGCGGCGTCGGTGGCGGTGTCGGCAGCGTCCACCGCGACGTCGGCGGCGGTGTCGGCGGCGGCGGCGGCCTGATCGGCGGTGGCGTCAGCGGCGACCGGGGTCGTGGCTTCTTCCTTCTTGGTGCAAGCGGCGGCGGCGAGGCCGAGGGCGGCAACAGTCATCAGGGTGGCAAAACGCATGGTCGTCTCCGAATTTTGGGGGGATTTGGCTTGAGCTGACCGCCACCCCCGCGTGGCGTTCAGTGCTCCCGCCAAGGCCGGAGCCTCACCACAACGCTGCGATCACAACCTCGTTCCCGGTTCCATCACGAATTCGTGCCAAGCCTGTGCATACTCCCCGGTGGGGGCCGCGAGGCGGTCGAAGTCGGTGCTCATGGCGTATCTCCTTTTTCCAAAGGACGAAGCAGGGCGGCGCGATCCGACAGGCTAGGATGCCGCCCGGAGAGACGCAAAAGATGGCCTGGATCCGCGAGATCGTCGTCGACAGCCTGCATCCGGCGTCCCTGGCCCGGTTCTGGGCCGGGGTGCTGGAGGGCTATGAGGTGCGCGCCTATGACGCCGCCGAGATCGCGCGGCTGGCGGGTCTGGGCCTGACGCCGGAAACCGATCCCTCGGTGATGGTGGACGGACCGGGGCCGATGCTCTGCTTTCAGCAGGTGGCGGCGCTGACGCCCGGGCGCCGGATGCACCTGGACGTCGTCGGCGGGCCTCGGCGCGAGGAGGTGGCGCGGATTGTCGCCCTGGGGGGGACGGTGCGTGATACCCATGACACTCACACAGTGATGCTCGATCCGGAGGGCGCGGCCTTCTGCGTGCAGGACACTCGGGAGTAGGCATGCTGGACGACACCCCCCGGATCGCAGTGCTGGGCGCCATGGCGAGCGAACTGAGCGCCCTGCGCAAGGTCCTCACCGACACCACTGAGCATGGGGTGGCCGGTGCGGCCTTCACCACCGGCACGCTGGCGGGCAAGGCGGTGGTGCTGGTCTGCTGCGGGGTGTCGATGGTCAATGCGGCCATGATGGCTCAGCGCACCCTGGACCTGTTTAACGTGACCCATCTGGTGGTGAGCGGCTGCGCGGGCGGGGTCGATCCTGAGCTGAAGGTGGGCGACGTCTTCGTGGCCAGCCAGTGGGGCCAGTACCTTGAGGTGGTGATGGGCCGCGAAGGCCCCTCGGGGTTCGAGCCAGCCTCGGGCATCCCCAGCGGCTATGGCAATTTCGGGATGATGTTCCCCAAGCCGGTGATGGTGACCGGCCCCGACGGCGAGACCGAGCGGCGGTTCTGGTTCCCCGTAGGGCCAGCCATGCTGGCGGCGGCGCGCAAGCTTTCGGCGGCTGTGGTGCTGTCGAAGGGCGCCGGCGCGGCGCAGTTGGACAAGACGCCCAAGGTGGTGGTCGGCGGCAATGGCGTGTCGGGCGCGGCCTTCGTCAACAACACCGAGCTGCGGGACTATGTTTTCGCCACCTTCGAGGCCGGCGTGCTGGACTGCGAGAGCGCGGCGGTGGCCCATGTGGCGTGGTGCAACGCCAAGCCGTTCGTGGCGGTCCGCGGACTGTCGAGCCTGGCCGGCGCCGGCGACGGGGACAAGCTCTATACCGCCTTCAATCAGCTGGCCTCGGACAACGCGGCCCTGGTGACGATGGGGATCCTGCGGGCGCTATAGTCGCCAAAGAGGAGACACCGATGATCAAGCTCACCTTCGCCCTGGTGCGCCTGCCGAGCCTGAGCCGGGAGGATTTCCAGGCCTATTGGCATGGGACCCATGGGCCCCTGGTGACCAGCGTGCGCGAGGTGCTGGGCATCCAGCGCTATGTCCAGATGCATAGCCTGCCCGACCAATTCTCCGAGCCGGTGCGGGCCAGCCGCGATGCGCCGCAGCCCTACGACGGGGTGGCGCAGCTCTGGTACGAGAGCCTGGAGGCGCTGGGCGCGCTGATGACGAAACCCGCGGCCCAGGCGGCGGCGCGGCTGTTGCTGGAGGACGAGCGCAGGTTCATCGACCATGCCCGCTCGCCCCTCTGGTGGGGTCAGGAGCGGGTGATCTTCTAGAGCGCGTCAGGGTTAAGTGGAGGCCGGTTAACCCGTCCGACGCGCTCTACACTTTGAACTTATAGCCTTTTTGAACGGGTCAGATTTCATCTGACCCTAAAAGGCTCTAGGCCGCCCGGTCGAACCGCGCCTCAGCCGCGTCGGCCAGGTCAAGCTGGCCCGGCGAGAGCTGGGCGCCGCGGCAGTCGGCGTAGCTGAAGCGGGCGCCGGTGAGGTCGGTGGCGGTGGTGCGGCCGCCGATCTCCATGTGCGTCAGGATCGCGCCGCGCAGGTCGGCGCGGGCCAGGTTGGCGCCGGTCAGGCGGGCGCCGCGCAGGTCCGCGCCCCGCAGGTTGGCCCCGCGCAGGTCGGCGCCCTCGAGATTGGCCGCCTGCAGGAAGGCGCCCTCCAGATTGAGGCGCACGAAACAGGCGCCGGGGGCCTGAAGGCCGGTGAGCTGGCCAGCGGCCAGGGCGTCGCCGACGACGCGGAGATCGGCCCCTTCGACCTGGGCCGCGCCGCCCTGCTTGCCGTTGGTGAGGCACCAGACCTGATGGCCGGCCAGGGCCTCCAGCAGGGCCGGTCGCCTGGCCAGCGCGTCGGCCGAGGGGGCGTGAACCACGCGGTCCATGATGGCGTCGTGGGTGGTGGAGCCCATGAGCTGGGCGCCCGACAGCACGGCGTTGGTGAAGTCGGCGTTCTCCAGATTGGCGCTGGTGAAGTCGGCCTCCTCCAGCAGGGCGCTGGTGAAGTTGGCGGACTTCATCTTGGCGCCGTTCATCTTGGCGCCGCGCAGGGTGGCGTCGGAGAAGTCGGTGGCGAAGGCGGTGTTCACATCGGCGCGGATGCGGCTGGAGATGCCGTCGGGCATGCCGGCGCGTTGGCGCTGGGAGACCGCCACGAAGCCGAGGGCCGAGTGGGCGGCGATCTGGCCGGGGCGGAAGTCGGCGTCGGTCAGGTCGGCGTCGGAGAGGTCGGCGCCGCACAGCACGGCGCCGCGCAGGTCGGCGCGGCTGAGGCTGGCGCCGGCCAAGTTGGACCCGCGCAGGTCGCTGCCAAACAGCATGGCGCGGTCGAGGATGGTCCCGGAGAGGTCGCAGCCGCGCATGCTGGCGCCGCTGAGGTCGGCGTCGGCGAGGTTGCGGCGGGGCATGGCCAGGCCGGTGAGATCGACCATGGGCAGGATCATCCGGCGCCCGCCGGGGCTGCCGGCCAGGAACTTCTCATGGCTGAGGACGTGGCCCACCAGTTCGGCCTGGGTGAATGGTTCGACGGCTTTCTGCACCCAGACCCCACGCGCGTTCGGCCATTTGGGCCGTTCGTGATGAAACCGCACGTTGCGGGCAGAAGATGAAAAAAACTGAACGGGACTTGGTGAAGACCGTGGGACGGATTGACGCAGTATGGTCAAGCTTGGGGCCTTATGCCGCCTGGCCCGCGCACCATCCCGAGGACCAGGCCCATTGGAAGTTGTACCCGCCCAACCAGCCGGTGACGTCGACCACCTCACCGATGAAATAGAGGCCGGGAACCGCAAGGGCCTGCAGGGTTGCGGGGTCCAGCGCCTGGGTGTCGACGCCCCCCAGGGTGACCTCGGCGGTGCGATAGCCTTCCGAGCCCACCGGCTTGACGGTCCAATGGTTCACCGCGGCGTCCACGCGGGTCAGCACCTTGTCGGGCAGGTCGGCGATGTTGCCGAGCGCGCCCTCGTCCTCGGCGATCATCTGGGCCAGGCGCTTGGGGAGATGGTCGGCGAGCACGGTGGCCACAGCCTGGCGGCCGCGGGTGGTCTTGGCGAGCTTCATGGCCGCCATCAGGTCGACGCCAGGCGCCATGGCGACCGTGATCTCCTGGCCCTCGCGCCAATAGGACGAGATCTGCAGGATGGCGGGCCCCGACAGGCCGCGATGGGTGAAGAGCATGGCCTCGGCGAACCTGGTCTTGCCGCAGGCGACCACGGCGTCGACCGCCACGCCGGCCAGGGGCTTCAGCCGCTCCAGGGCGCCGACCTCGAAGGTCAGGGGGACCAGGGCGGGGCGGGTCTCGACCATGGGCAGGCCGAACTGGGCGGCGATCTCGTAGCCCCAGCCGGTGGCGCCCATCTTCGGGATCGACTTGCCGCCGGTGGCCACGACCAGGGACGCGCAGGACACCACGCCGCCCGGCAGGGCGAGCTCGAAGCCGGTCGCGGTCCTGGTCACCTTGGCGACGGCGGTGTCCAGCCGCAGCTGGACACGGGCGGCCTTCATCTCCGCCAGCAGCATCGCGATGATGTCCTTGGCGCTGTCGTCGCAGAACAGCTGGCCCAGGGTCTTTTCGTGCCAGGCGATACCGTAGCGGTCCACCAGGTCGATGAAGTCGCGCGGCCGGTAGCGGCGCAGCGGTCCCCTGGCGAAGCGGGGGTTGGCGGAGATGAAGTTGTTCGTGCTGGCGCCCAGATTGGTGAAGTTGCAGCGGCCGCCGCCGGAGATGCGGATCTTCTCGCCGGCCGCCTTGGCGTGATCGATCACCAGGACCGAGCGGCCGCGATTGCCCGCCTCGATGGCGCACATCATCCCGGCGGCGCCGGCGCCCACCACCACCACGTCGAAGCTCTGCATGGCTAGTTGAGCGGGCCGGAGAGCCAGGCTTCCAGGGTCGGGATCACGGTCTCGCCCGACTGGTAACCTCGGGTGACGACGGCATAGGCGCCGGTCTCCATGGGGCCCGCGATCAGGGTCGGGAAGCCGGTGACGCCGGCCTGCTGCGAGGTTCCGTAGTCGCGCCAGGTCTCGTGCTTGAGGTCGTCGCTGTCGAAGATGTCGAGGAAGCGCTGGCCGTCCATCTCGCGCTCGGTGATCAGGGTGGCCAGGACCTCCGGATCGGCGATGTTGCGGTTCTGGGCGTAGAAGGCGGCCTGCAGGTCAGCGAGGAAGGTCAGGGCCAGCTCGGTGTCATGGCGGCGCACGAAGACCACGGCGCGGGCCGCCGGGTCGGTGTCATAGAGGAAGCCCGGGGTGTCCAGCACGTCAGGGTCGAAGGGCAGGCCCGAGGCCTCGGTGACGTGGGTCCAGTGGCCCGCGAGCTCGGTCTTGGCCTTGTCGGTCATGGGCGTGTCGGTCCCCGGACGCAGGCCCCCCATGATCAACTGGATGGGCAGGGTGCGGCCGAAGGTCCTGCGGATGTCGGCGATCACCGGCGAGAAGCCGTAGCACCACGAGCACATGGCGTCGGCGAAGTAGATCAGGTGCGGGGTCTGCATGGTGAGCTGAGTGTAACACCCGGCCACCGGCGCGCGCACCTAGTTCGGATGCGCGCCCTTGGCCTTGGCGAGCTTGAGGGCCTCGTCCAGGGCCTGGTCGGTGTGGACGGCCACGTCGGGGGTGACGCCCTTGCCTTCCCAGCCCCAGTTGGTGTCGGGGTCGTAGGAGCGGCCGACGGGGACGAAGGCGGCGAAGCGGTCGCCGATGTCCAGCAGGCCGCCATAGTGACCGGCGCCGCGGGTGGTCTCGCCCACCAGGGTGGCGCGGTGGGTGCGCTTGAAGGCGAGCGCCAGGTGCTCGGCGGCCGAGGCGCTGCGCCGGGAGGTCAGATAGTAGATGGGCGCGGTCTGGAGGCGCGTCTCGGTGGTGTCGGGGATCACGACGTGGTCGTGGCTGACCAGGGTGGGCGCGGAGTTCTGGCGCACCAGGGTCGGACCGTCGGCCATCGGACCCTCGTCCTCGATCCCGGCCCGGGTGTCCATTCGAACCAGGTGCGTGGTCTTGGCGTAGAACAGCGGCAGGATGGCGTCCATTTCGTCGAGGCCGCCGCCGCGGTGCGGGCGCGCGTCGATGATGACGGCCTTGGCGTCGGCGTGGGCCAGCAGGAAGGCGCGGGCCTTGCGGACCGTCTCCGGATCGCCGGTGAACTGGTTGAAGCGGAGATAGGCGACGTCGCCGATCATCGCGGTCTCCTCCAGGCCGGGCGCGCCCACGGGCCGGGCGCTGGCCGGCACATCGGCGGGCGACGGCCGGCGCGCCTGGAAAGCCGTCTGGGTCGCCAGGCGCAGGTGGCCGTCCGGGGCCACAGCCTGGAGGTCGGCGGTGACCTTGGCGCCGAAGGCGTCGGGATCGGTCAGGCTGTCATAGGCGCCGCTGGCGAGGTTGGCGCGCAGCATGGCGGCATAGCGGGCGCCGATCTCGGGGAAGACGAAGTTGGCGTCCAGGGTCTTGGCCAGCTTCTCGACGACGTCGCGGCGCTCGGCGGCGTCCATCGGCTTGACGGCGGGCGCCGTGGCGGGCGCCGACGCGGGCTGGGCCTGGGCGGCGGACAGACCGGTGGCGAGAATGAGGGCCGCGCCGGCGGCCAGCAGATGACGACGCATGAGGGTCTCCCTGACTGCGGCGCTGATAGGCAAGCCGCGGGAGGAGGGCAAATTAAGCTCCCGTAAGCTTGGCCGAGCCTCGGTTTCAGCTTGATTGCGGGCGCCTGAGCGCCACACTCCGCGCCCTGGGATCGGGAGTGACGGAATGGGTGCGAGTCGGGTTGCGATGGCGGCGGTGGCCGCCCTGCTGGTGAGCACGGCGCCGGCCCTGGCCGCGGGCAAGGACGCCAAGGTGTGGGCCGCCGCGGAGAAGGCCCGCGCGGGCCAGCTCGACCTGCTGGAGCAGGTGGTGAACATCGACAGCGGCACCGGCGACATCGAGGGCGGGCGCAAGGTCACGGCCCTGCTGGTCCCCCGGCTGAAGGCCCTGGGCATGACCATCGAGACCGTGCCGGCCGAGATCCCCGGCCTGCCCGAGAACACGGTGGCGACCCTGACCGGGTCCGGCAAGGCGAGGATCCTGATGATCGGCCACATCGACACGGTGTTCGGGCCGGGCACGGTGGCCAAGTGGTCCTATTCGGTGGAGGGCGACCATGCTCGCGGCCCCGGCGTGGCCGACGAGAAGGGCGGGGTGGTCGAGGGCCTGTATGCGCTGCAGATCCTGCGCGACCTGCGCTTCACGAACTTCGAGCGGATCACCTTCCTCCTCGACACGAGCGAGGAGCGGGGCTCGCCGGGCACGCGCGCCCTGATCGACAGGCTGGTGCGCGCCCACGATGTGGAGCTGAACCTGGAGCCGGGCGACGCGCCGGACGTGATCACGGTCTGGCGTAAGGGCTCCATGACCCTGAACATCGATGTGAAGGGCCGCGCCGCCCACGCCGGGGTCGCGCCCCAGGACGGCCGCAACGCCGCCGTCGAACTGATCCATCAGCTCGCCGCGGTGGAGAGCTTCCCGCGCTCCGGCGACGGGCTGACCGTCAACCTGACCACGATCCAGGCCGGCACGCGCCACAACATCATCCCCGAGGCCGCGCGGGGGCAGATCAATATCCGGGCTCGCCAGAAGGCCGATCTCGACAGGGTCGAGGCCGCGGTCAAGGAGAGCGCCAAGTCCACGGTGGTGCCCGACACCACGGTGACGGTCAGCCGCGAGAACGCCTTCCCGCCGCTGGCCAACAACCCGGCGACCGACGCCCTGGCCGCCCGCGCCCAGGCGATCTATGCGGGCCTCGGCCTGAAGCTCGCCACCGGCGGCAATGGCGGCGCCTCGCAATCGGCCCTGGCCTATGAGGCGGGCACGCCGGCCCTGGACGGGCTCGGCCCGGTGGGCGGGGGCTTCCACTCCGAGAAGGAGTTCATGGACCTGAGGTCGGTGACGCCAAGGCTCTATCTGCTGACCAAGCTGATCATGGACCTGAGCGCCAACCCGCCGAAGAAGTAGGGCGCTTTCCACCACGGCGTGGGCCCGCTAGCCTGACGTCATGATGATCGGTTTCGTCGCGGTCTGACCGCGCCTCCAGCCCGTTCGACCTGACTGCGTGGTCCGCCAGGGCCGCGCGATTCTTTATGTCTTGAGCGCGACGGCCGCCGAAACCGGCTGCCACTTTCGGCTGTCGCGCTCTGAGCGCCTGTGCGCGCGCGCATCATCTGAAAGACAAGACATGAACCTGATCATCCGCGGGGCCGCGCGCCCCGACGACGCCTACATGCCCATCTGGGCGCCCTTGCTGGCCTTCAACGAGAAGACGGTGGGCGACGCGCAAGGCGCGCCCTTCGCCCTGACAATCACCGAGCCGGACAGCGAAGAGGTGCTGGGCGGGCTCTGGGCTCTCTCGCTCTGGGGTTCGTTCTATATCGGGCTGGTGGTGACCCCTGAGGGCGCGCGCGGCGAGGGGCTGGGAACCGAGCTGATGGCCCAGGCCGAGGTCGAGGCGGTCGCCCGGAACTGCCACAATATGTGGCTCGACACCTACGCCTTCCAGGCGCGGGCCTTCTATGAGCGGCTGGGGTTTGCGGTGTTCGGCCAGATCGACGGACCAGCGCCGATGTTCCCGCGCTGGTTCATGCGCAAGGATCTGTAGCGGACAAAAAGAAGGGCGGCGTCCTTGGACGCCGCCCTTTGAGTTAAGTTCTCGAGGGGGAAGAACCTCTAGAACTTTTTGGTGACGCCCAGCTTGAAGTAGCGGCCGAGCGGATTGGCGGTGAAGGGGTCGTAGCTGAGGTCCAGCCGCGCGAAGGACGGGTCAGCGTCGAAGACGTTGATCACCGCGGCCGTCAGCGTGGTCTCCCAGGGCAGGAAGACGCGGTAGCTGAGGTCGTTGGTGACGAAGGCGTCGATCTTCTGGCCCAGCGGGCTGGTGGCCGTGAAGGTCGAGGTGCCGACGCGGGTGTCGATCATCCCATCGATGTAGCGCAGGGTCCAACGGAGGTTGTGGTCGCCGTTGGTGTACTCGCCGAAGACCGTGGCCTTCCACTGCGGCTGCGAGCCGTAGCCGAGGTAGTCCATCGTACCGGCATAGTCGCGGGCCGGCTTGACGGTGACGCCTTCGATGACGGTGGGAGCGACCTCGTACTTGAGCACATAGGTCAGATCCAGGCCGAAGGAGAGGTCGCCGCCGGCCAGCACGTCGCGGGCCTTGTAGCTGGCCGCGAAGTCCAGGCCGCTGGTCTTCAGGTCCGGGCCGTTGACGACGTTCAGGCGGGTCCGGTTGATCGCCGAGGGGAGGCAATCAGGGGTTCCGTCGGAATTGATGTCGTTGAAGGTGATCCGGTTGCGAAGGCCGGCATAGGCCGCCACGCCGCAGTTGTTGGGCAGGGTCGTCGACGTGCCGTTCGGGAACAGCGCGTTGATGATGCCCGAGCCGCTCTCGTTGTCGATCGGACCGGCGAAGTCGAAGGACCAGTAGTCGAGGGTGGCGTTGAAGTCGCCGATCTCGAGGATGGCGCCGACGTTCAGGGTGTTGGCCTTTTCCGGCTCCAGGTTCGGGTTGCCATAGACGTCATAGGCCCGGTAGCCGGCCGCCGCGGTGGTGTAGGCCAGCGAGGTGGTGACGGACGGGGCGATCTGGGTCTGCGGCGGGGCGCGGAAGGTCGAGCCCGCCGAGGCGCGGAAGGCCAGCCAGTCGGTGGCTTGCCACTTCACGGCGACCTTGGGGTTGGTGGTGGCGCCGATGTTTCCGCCGTAGTCCTCGTAGCGCACGGCGAGCGTGGCGGTGAGGCTGTCGAAGATCGGAACCTGCAGTTCGCCGAAGCCCGCGATGACCCCGTAGTCGAGGTTGTAGTCGGTCAGCGGGCCGAAGAAGGAGAAGCCGCCGTACTGGTTCACGCAGGTGGCCGCCGGGTTCACCGGAGAGTCGGTGCAGGGGGTGACGGCGATGTTGGTGTAGTCGCTGGTCTGACGCTCGATGGAGCTCCAGCGGTACTGCGTGCCGGCGGCCCAGGCCAGGGGGCCGGCGCCGAAGTCGATGGGCAGCTCGCCGTTGAAGACCAGGTCGGCCGCGAACAGCTTGGTGCGGGTCTTATAGGAATAGTCCTCGAACAGGTAGTCGAGGATCGCCTGGTTGTTGACGGTCCCGGCTACGTAGTTCGGGTTGGCGCGGCCGTCGAGGACGTTGCCCGCCGTGCCGGTGGAGAAGGGGTTGAAGTACTGGCAGGCGCCCACGCCGGCGACGCCGGTGGAGGGGTTGCAGCCCGCGCCGCCCAGGCCGCGCAGGGCGAGCTGGAGGCGGGAGATCAAGATGTCCGGAGTGGCGATGTCGCTCCAGTCTTCCATGTAGGTCAGGCCGGCGTCCCAACCGATGCCGTTCTCGAACTTGCCCTTCAGGCCCGACGAGAGGCGATAGGCGGTGAACTTGCGCTTATCTTCCTTGCCGCCGTTGTCGTAGAGGCCGTTGCCGCCGACGCCGATCGGACGCCAGGCGATCGAGGTGAACAGGCCCGAGGTAGCCGCCGAGGCCGGGGCCAGGCCCTTGGCGATCAGGGCCTGCAGGCCGGGGTTGGACGACGGGATGAAGAAGCCGTTGCCCTGGGCCTTGGTGGTCAGGCCCGAGGTCGGGAAGTTGTTCGGCGGATAGGAGGGCGAGGACTTCTCTTCCGGCACGTCGTGGCCGGCATAGAGGGCTTCCATGTGGAAGGTGGTGGTGTCGGTGAGGTCGAAGTTGATCTCGCCGTAGAGCTGGTAGTGCTCTTCACGCTCCGTGAGGTTGTCGAAGCCGATGTAGTTGAAGTTGCAGCTCGCCGCCGTGCCGGGGCCGGAGATGGCGTTGCAGGACGGGTCGACATAGGGGCTGGTGAAGCTCAGTCCGCCGTTCGTGCTCGAGAGATAGAGGCCCGGGTTGCCGAAGCTGGACCAGCCGCCCTGCGGGTTCTCGGTGATGGAACGCCGGGTGTAGTCGCGCTCGCGGGTGTTGAGTTCCGAGCGGTGACGATAGCCGGCGGTGAGCAGGATGTTGCCGCGGTCGCCGCGCCAGCCGTAGGCGATGGACGTCCCGTAGTCGTTGCCGTCCGAGCCGTCGACGTGGGAATAGTCGCCGCGCACCTCGAACCCGTCGAGGTTGGTGCGGGTGATGAAGTTGACCACGCCGCCGATGGCGTCGGAACCGTAGGTCGCCGCGGCGCCGTCCTTCAGGACTTCCAGGCGGCCGATGGCGGCCGTGGGGATCAGGTTGGTGTCGACCGAGGTGCCGCCGGGGGAGACGGCCATGCGGCGGCCGTTCATCAGCACCAGGGTGCGGGTCGCGCCCAGGCCGCGCAGGTTGATGTTGCCCGAGCCCGTCGTCTGACCGGCGCCGAACTGGTTGGATTCGCCGATGGCGCCGCTGACCGCGGGGATCGACTTGATCAGGTCCACCGTCGAAGGCGAGCCCTGCTTCTGCATTTCGTCGGAGCCGATGACGTTTACCGGCAGGGCCGCGTCTTCCGGCGAGCCGGCGATGAAGGAGCCGGTGACGACGACTTCGGAAACTTCGGCATCCACGTCCTGGGCGAAGGCCTGGCCGGCGCTGAGGGTGATGACGGCGGCCAACGCAATAGAAGAGGCCCCTGCAAGGTATCTGGTATTAAGCACGCGTTTCCCCTGTTTCAATATAACTGCGTTATCCATCTGAATGGTGACAGATCGCTGGCGGGGTAAGAGCGGCTACAGTCCTTAAACTCAAGTCTCTTTTCTGTCAGAGTTGACGCGGAAGCAAACTATCGCTGACTGTATTGTCAAAACTAGTTGAAAACCAAGATTCAGTTTTCTGAGTTACGTCAAAAACGTACCCAAACTTCGAAGTTCGCCAGAAAAAGGCTTTTGGAAACAGTCCGGCCGGTCGGTAAAAAGTTGACGTCACGGCAGAAAGGTCGCGCTGTCGTTTTTCCGCAACATGCACGCGCAAAACCGCCGCCGGAGTCGGTTCGACAGCCGGGGCGGTTCGCTTACAGCGTCAGAAAAGTCGGGGCTCTGGGTTACCGAGTCGGGGCGACGGCGCCCGCGGTCTCCGGGTTCGCTTCGACGGGCGCGCTTTCAGGCGCCGGCGCGGGCTCAAGCTCGGCCGGGTCGGTGTTCACCTGGAAGGTCTTGCCCATCAGCTTGGCGCGCTGTTCCAAGGCGTGGGCCGTGGGGGTGCAGCGGACCGGCAGGGTCCAGCCCATCCAGTTCTGGGCGACCTGACGCTTGGGCATGTTGGCGGCGGCGGCCCAGGCGTTGTGGCCCTTCTTCACCGCGGCCGCGCCGAGGATGTTGATGGGCTTGAGGCTGGCGCGCTCGGCGGCCTCCATGGCGCGGGCGAACAGCTTCATGTCCTGCTTGGCGCGGACCTGGATGGTTTCGTAGGCCGCCAGCTTCTGCGCCAGGGTGGTTTCGGGATTGCTGGGGGGCGACTTCTCGATCTCGGTGACGTCCGGCATCATCTGGTCGTGCAGGTCGACGTAGCCGCGCAGGGCGCCGTAGCACCAGCCCACCAGGCCGTAATCGTCGCGCGGCGCGCCGGCCGGATAGGGCATGTCCTCGGTGAGGGTGAGTTCGGCGGGCGCGCCGCCGGCGGCGGCGGCGGGCTCGGCGGCGGCGAACAGGGCGAGGGCGGCGATGAGTGCGGACATGAGGCCTTGGAACCTTGAAACTGTGTCGATCAGGAGGCGAGGCGTGATCCGAAGCCTCCGCCCCCGGGGGTTTTGATCTCGATCACGTCGCCAAGCTGGACTGTAACCGAGAAGCAGCCGGGAAGTTCCTTTACCGCGCCGTCAGCGCCGAACAAACGCTGCTCGCCCGCCAGGGCCGGGCCGCCGCCCGCGATACCCTGGGGGGCGTGGTCGCGGCGGGTGGAGAGCAGGGCGGCCTCCATGGGCGCCAGGAACCGGATGCGGCGCACCGCGCCGTCGCCGCCTTTTCGCAGACCGTCCCCGCCGGAGCCCTGGCGGATGGCGTAGGTCTCGACGCGGACCGGGAAGCGGCGCTCCAGGATCTCCGGGTCGGTGAGGCGGGAATTGGTCATGTGGGTATGGACGGCGCTGGCTCCATCGGCATCGGCCGTGGCGCCGGCGCCCCCGCAGAGGGTCTCGTAGTACTGCCGGGTCTCGTCGCCGAAGGTGAAATTGTTCATCGACCCCTGGGCGTTGGCCATGACGCCCAGCGCCGCATAGAGGGCGTCCACCACGTGCTGGCTGGTCTCGACATTGCCGGCCACCACGGCGGCGGGTGAGGCGGGCGCCAGCATGGAGCCGGGCCGCGTCAGGATGTTCAGGGGCGCCAGGCAGCCGGAGTTCAGCGGGATATCGTCGTCCACCAGGGTGCGGAAGACATAGAGGGCCGCGGCGTCGACGATGGCCGAGGGGGCGTTGAAGTTTGACGGCAGCTGGTCGGCGGACTGGCGGAAGTCCAGGGTCGCCTCGCCGGCCTCTGCGTCCACCGTGGTGACCACGATGATCTGGCCGCCGCCGTCCATCGGCACCCGGGCCTCGCCGTTCGACAGCTTGCCGATGGCCCTGCGGACGCTGGCGGTGGCGTTCTGCTGCACGAAGGTCATGTAGGCGGCCACGACCTCGCCGCCGAAGCCGTCGATCATCCCGGCGACGGCTGCGGCGCCGGCCTGGCAGGCGGCGATCTGGGCCTTGAGGTCGGCGATGTTGCGGTCGGGGGCGCGGGAGGGCCAGCGCCCGGTGGCGAGCGCCGCGCGGGTGTCGGCCTCCAGGAAGGCGCCGCCGCGCATGATCGGGATGGCGTCCAGCATGACGCCCTCCTCATCGATGGTCCTGGAGAAGGGCGGCATGGAGCCCGGCTGCACGCCGCCGACATCGGCATGGTGGCCGCGGGCGGCGACGTAGAAGGCCGCGGTCCGCGCGCCCGGCATGAAGACCGGCATGACCACGGTGATGTCGGGCAGGTGGGTGCCGCCGGCATAGGGATTGTTCAGGGCGAAGGCGTCGCCGGGCTTCAGCGTGGGATGGCGGTCGCGGACGGCCCGCACGCTGGCGCCCATGGAGCCCAGGTGGACCGGCATGTGCGGAGCGTTGGCCACCAGGCCGCCGCCTTCGTCGAAGAGGGCGCAGGAGAAGTCCAGCCGCTCCTTGATGTTCACCGAGTGGGCGGTGCGCTCCAGGGCCGCGCCCATGGCCTCGGCCACCCCCATGAAGCGCCGGTTGAACAGCTCCAGCGTGATGGGGTCGGGGCGGTCCAGGGCGATGGCGCGGGTCTGGACCCCGCCGGCGCGGGTCAGGCGGATCAGGCCGTCGGCCTCGGCGACGGCGCGCCAGCCCAGGGGCAGGGCGATCTGGGTGTCGGGGCGGACGATGAGGGCCGGGCCGTCGAGCGTGGTCAGGGTTTCGGCGGCGACGATGGGGGCGGGGGTGGTTTGGCCGTGGGCGAACATCTCGATCCGCTCATCCCCGCGGACTAGAGATGGGCTGCCCCCGCTTTGGGTGCTTCGCGCCGCCGCTTCGCGGTCGCGGGGATGAGCGGTATTTTGAATGGCCTCCGCCTCGACGCTGGCGATGACGATGGTTCGGTCCGGCTCCACGAAGCCGAACAGGCGGCGGTGGGCGGTTTCAAAGGCGGCCTTCACCTCGGTCAGGGCGCCAAGGGCGGTGGGCAGTTCGGCGTCGGCGCCGTCGTAGCGCAGGCGCAGGGTGCGGGTGAGCGCGCCGTCTTCGGCGCCCTGGTCGGCCAGGGCCTGGCGGGCGTCGGCCTCCACGCCCTCCAACAGGGTGGCGGCGCGGGCGAGGCCGGCGTCGTCGAGCGCCGCGTCCAGACCGGCCTGCTTGAGGGCCGTGACCCGCGCCTGGCCGATGCCCCAGGCTGAGAGCACGCTGCCGTGGCGGGGGCACAGGACTTCGTCCACGCCAAGCGCCTCGGCGACCTGGCAACCGACCTGGCCCGCCGCGCCGCCGAAGGCCACCAGGGCGTGGCCGCGCGGATCGAAGCCACGCTCGGTGGAGATGCGGCGCACGGCCTGGGCGGTCTGTTCGACGGCGATGGCCACGAAGCCCTCGGCGGCCGCCTCGACGCTGTCGGCCTGCATGGCTTGGGCGAGTTCCGTCAGGCGCGCGCGGGCGGCCTCGACATCCAGGGGCGCGTCGGCGGCGGGGCCGAAGATCGCTGGGAAGAAGCGCGGATCGAGCCGGCCCAGCACCAGGTTGGCGTCGGTGACGGTGGCGGGGCCGGCGCGGCCGTAGGCGGCGGGACCGGGATTGGCGCCGGCGCTGTGGGGGCCGACCCGGGCGCGCAGGCCGTCGAAGAACAGGATCGAGCCGCCGCCGGCCGCCACCGTCTCCACGTCCAGCATGGGGCTGCGCAGCTTGACGCCGGCGATCCGCGCGGTGTCGCGGCGCTCCAGGCGTCCGGCGTAACGGCAGACATCGGTGGAGGTGCCGCCCATGTCGAAGCCGAGCGCTTGCTGGGCATGGGCGGCCTGGGCGGTCTGCGCCACCCCCACCACGCCGCCGGCCGGGCCCGAGACCACGGCGTCGCGGCCCCGGAAGGCGGCGGCCCGCACCAGGCCCCCCGCCGAGGTCATGAAGTAGAGCGGCGCGCCGGCCACAGCGCCGGCCACCTTCTCCACATAGGCGCGCAGGATCGGGGTCAGATAGGCGTCGGCGACGGTGGTCTCGGCGCGAGGGATGTAGCGGGGCAGGGGTGAGACCTCGTGGCTCAGGGCCACGAATTCGAAACCGGCGGCGCGGGCGAGGGCCCCAGCCGCGATCTCGTGCTCCGGATTGAGGTCGGCGTGCAGGAAGGCGATGGCGGCGGCGGTGTAGCCCTCCGCGACCGCGTGCCTGAGCTTGGCGGCCAGGTCGTCGCGGTCGAGGGATTCGACAACCGCGCCGTCGGCGGCGAGACGTTCGCGGGCCTCCACGACACCGGAATAGAGCGGCTCGGGGCGCACGATGTTGAGGGCGAACAGGTCGGACCGCGACTGGTCGCCGATCGCCAGGGCGTCGGCGAAGCCTTGGGTCGCCACGAACAGGGTCCTGGCGCCGCGCCGCTCCAGCAGGGCGTTGGTGGCCACGGTGGTGCCCATCTTGATGGCCTCGACCCGGTCGGCCGGGAAGGGGGCGCCTGGGGCCGCCCCCAGCACCCGGCGCATGGCCTCGACGGCGGCGTCCTCATAGGCCGGCGAACTGGACAGCAGCTTCAGCGACACCTCCTCGCCATCCTGCGCCTTGCCGATCACGTCGGTGAAGGTGCCGCCGCGGTCGATCCAGAAATTCCAGAGTCTGTCCAAAACTTAACCTGCCTCGGGTGCGATGCGCGTTGTGTTCGCCGCAGTGCGGAACTAGGCTTGTCGATACTCCCATGAGTTTCTGGCGCAACATTGCTGGGCTCGCCGTCCGCCGCCCAGATGGTTGCGAAGACTGCGATGAGTGTCCTCCGGGTCTGCCCGGCGAGGACCCCACCTTCACGACTGCTGTCACGGCCCTGGGCGCCAAGCTCGCCAAGGTCGACGGCCGGGCCAGCGTCGGCGAGTTCGACGCCTTCGCCGAGGTGTTCCAGACCGACGCCGCGTCCGAGCGCAACATTCACCGCCTGTACGATCTCGCCCGCCAGACGACCCGAGGTTACGAGAGCTATGCGACCCGCCTGGCCAAGCGCTACCGCAACTGCCCGACCCTGCTGGAAGATGTGCTGGACGGCCTGTTTCACATCGCCGGTTCGGATGGCGCGGTGACCCATGACGAGCTGAGCTACCTGGAGAGCGTCTCGAGCCTGTTCGGCTTTTCGCCCCTGGTGTTCCGGCGGCTGAGGGCGACCCACCTGGGCCTGGGCGCCGACGATCCCTATGGCGTGCTGGGGGTGGCCCACGACGCGCCCGACGATGCGGTCCGCAGCGCCTGGAAGGGCGCCCTGGTGGTGTCCCACCCCGACCGGGCGCGGGCCCGCGGCCTGCCCTCGGAGTTCATCGAGGTGGCGGAGGCCAAGGCCGCCTCCATCAACGCCGCCTTCGACACCATCATGCGCGAGCGCCGGGAATTGGCGCTCGAAGGGGCGGCATAGGTCAGATTTCGTTGGTTTTTGAGTTGTGAAGCGTTGACGACGGGCGTCGCCCGAACAACATAATCGTAGCAGCCACCGGAAGAGGTGGCGCCAGAGGAAGCCATGGTCAGGGAATTCGCCCGCAAGCACGGTTCGGCGCTCCGCAGCTTCGCGGTGCTGGGCGGCGCTCTCGCCACCACCGCGGCTGTCGTCATCGCCGCGGTCCTGGCCCTGTTCGCCGCCGCCACGGTGGTGGTGATCGCGGTGATGTCCTCGGCCCTGCTGGCCTTGGCCGGTCTGGCCCTGCGCGCCAAGCGCACGGCCCATGCGCAGCGCGACGACGGGATCATCGAAGCCCGCAACCTGGGCGGCCACCACTGGGTCGCCTACGGCTGGAACGAGCGGCGGTAGGTCCGCTCATCCGGGTCATCCCGTCATCCTAGGCCTTGTGCCTAGGACCCCTCTCAACACTGCCAAATTTTCGCCGGCTGAAGCGGATGCGACTGTGCGCGCCCGGCGGCTCAACGCGACCGACAGAGGGGTCCTAGGCACAAGGCCTAGGATGACGCGGCGTAGGGCTTGCGGCTCTCAACCACCCAATCTACCGTCGCCTCAAACAAGCGTTGGGAGAGAACGGCATGATTGGTGTGATCGCGGTCCTGAAGGTCGCTGAAGGCAAGAACGCGGAGTTCGAGGCGATCTTCACCGACCTCGCCAAGCAGGTGCGGGCCAATGAGCCTGGCAACATCGCCTACCAGCTCACCAAGAGCCGCACCGATCCGCAGATCTACAAGGTCCTCGAGCTCTACAAGGAC
This sequence comes from Phenylobacterium ferrooxidans, assembly GCF_042714595.1. NCBI lineage: Bacteria > Pseudomonadati > Pseudomonadota > Alphaproteobacteria > Caulobacterales > Caulobacteraceae > Phenylobacterium > Phenylobacterium ferrooxidans. Next base: position 41,218 of record NZ_JAOTJD010000041.1, read on the forward strand.
CAGGAGTCCCTGACCGCCCACGGCGGCACCGACTACTTCAAGGCCGCGGGCGCGAAGATGGGCCCCTGCATGGGCGGCCGCCCCGAGATCGAATACCTCGACGGCGTGTAGGAGGCGGGGCGCATGGACCTCGACTTCTCGCAAGGTGACCTCGCCTTCCGCGACGAGGTCCGCGCCTTCATCGCCCAGGCCTTCGACGATGACATGCGGGCCCACATGGCCCAGGCCAAGAACGCCCATATCGACAAGGCCGGCCAGGTCCGCTGGTGGAAGCGGCTGAACGAGAAGGGTTGGATGGCCCCCGACTGGCCCGTCGAATACGGCGGGACCGGCTGGACCCATGCCCAGAAGTACATCTTCGACATGGAGATGGCGCTCGCCGGCGCGCCCGACACTTCCAACATGGGGGTGCGGATGTGCGCACCCGTCGTGATGGCCTTCGGAACCGACGAACAGAAGAAACAGCACCTGCCCAAGATCCTCTCCAGCGAGGTCTGGTGGTGCCAGGGCTACTCCGAACCGGGCTCCGGATCGGACCTCGCCTCGCTTTCCATGAAGGCCGAGCGCGACGGCGATCATTATGTACTGAACGGTTCAAAAATCTGGACGACCTACGCCCAGCACGCCGACTGGATGTTCTGCCTGGTGCGGACTTCCGTTGAGCCGATCAAGCAGATGGGCATCAGCTTCCTGCTGCTGGACATGACGACGCCGGGGATCAGCATCGTGCCCCTGCCGACCCTGGACGGGCCGCCGGACGGGGAGCAGGAGATCAACCAGGTCTTCTTCGAGAACGTCCGGGTTCCGGTGGCCAACCGCATCGGCGAGGAAAACCAGGGCTGGACCTACGCCAAGTACCTGCTGCAGTTCGAGCGCGGCAACGCCTATGCGCCGGGCCTGACCAACATGCTGGCCAAGGTGAAGATGATCGCCGGGGCCGAGCGCTCCGACGGCGGTCGGCGGATGCTGGATGACACCGATTTCCGCCGCAAGCTGACCGAAACCCAGATCAAGGTCGATGCGCTCAACGCCACCGAGCTGCGGATGTTCGCCGCGCGCACGGCCGGCGAGGCGATGGGGGCGGCGTCCTCGATGTTCAAGCTGGAGGGCAGCCAGGCCCAGCAGGCGATCACCGAACTGGCCCTGGAGGCGGCGGGCGTCTACGCTCAGCCCTTCGTCCAGGACACCTTCGCCGAAATCCGCGGCGAGCGGAACGAGCCCCGCGCCGGGCCCGACTACGCGGCCACCGTGGCGCCGATGTACTTCAACTACCGCAAGACCTCGATCTATGCGGGCTCCAACGAGATCCAGCACAACATCATCGCCAAGATGGTGCTGGGGCTGTGAGCTTCCGGGCCTTCGAGGCGGCCCTGGCCAAGGCCGTCGATGAGGGCAAGATCGCCGGTGCGGTGGCCCTGGTCACTGACCGAGACGCTGTGACCTACGAGCACGCAGCGGGGCTCCGGGCTGTCGGTCAACCGGCGGCGATGGACGGCGCCACCGTGTTCTGGATCGCCTCGATGACCAAGGCGGTGGTGTCGGTGGCGGCGCTGCAGCTGGTGGAGCGCGGCAAGCTGACCCTGGATGGCGACCTGGGCGAACTGTGCCCGGACCTGAAGGATCTGCAGGTCCTGGAGGGCGTGGCCGAGGGCAAGCCCAGGCTGCGGCCCGCCAAGGGCTTCGTCACGCTACGCCAGTTGCTGAGCCACACCTCCGGCTTCGCCTACACCTTCACCCATCCGGAATTCCTGGCCTTCTCCCAGACCGAGGGGGCGCTGGATCCCAACTCCGGCAGCCGCGCCGCCCACCGCCAGCCGCTGATGTTCGACCCCGGCCAGGGCTGGATCTACGGCATCGGCATCGACTGGGCCGGCATCGTCATCGAGGCGGCCAGCGGCCAACGCCTGGACGCCTATCTGGCGGAGAACATCTTCGCGCCCCTGGCGATGTTCGACACCGGATTCGCCCTGTCCGAGGGCCAGGCGCCGCGCAAGGCCAGCGTCCATGTCCGCGGGCCCGACGGCTCGCTGATCGCCATACCCTTCGGCCTGCCCGCCAATCCCGAGGTGCTGTCGGGCGGCGGCGGGCTCTATTCGACGGCGGCCGACTACGGCAAGTTCCTGCGCATGCTGCTGGGGGACGGCGGCCCGGTGCTGTCGGCCAGGACCCTGCGCAGCCTGTCGGAGAGCCATAGCGGGCCCCACAAGGCCGGCTACATCAAGTCGGCCATGGCCACCATGTCCAACGACTTCGACCTCTATCCGCACATGGCCACCGGCCACGGCCTAGCCACCATGATCACGCCCGAGCCCACCGGCGACGGACGCGGCGCGGGCAGCCTGGCCTGGGCGGGCCTGGCCAATACCTACTACTGGGCCGACCCGGAGGCCGGGCAGGGCGGGGTGCTGATGACCCAGCTGCTGCCGTTTGCTGATCCCGAGGTGCTGTCCCTGCTGCGGGCGCTGGAGCGCGGGGCCTACGGGCTCGACTAGCTAGGTCCTTCCCAGGTGCAGCGCCGATGTGGGCGCGCTTCGCGCCAGCTCCCCCAGGAGGGGAGCATCTCCTACGACCGCGCGATCAACGCGGCCAGGCGCCTCACCCCGTCCTCGATCTCCGCGTCGGTGGGCAGGGAGTAGCTGAGGCGGATGGCGTTGGCGGTGGGGACCTCGGCGAAGAAGGGTTCACCGGGCACGAAGGCGACGCGCTCCTCGGCCAGGGACCGTTCCAGCAGGACCTTGCCGTCCATGCCTTGCGGCAGCCACAGCCAGACGAACATGCCACCCTGCGGCCTCGACCAGGTGACGCCTGCCGGCATGTGGCGCTCGAGGGCGGCCAGGGTGGTGGCGGCCTTGGCGCCATAGGCGGTGCGCAGGGCGCCCAGGTGCTGCTCGTAGCCCTCCGACACCGTGGCGTGGATAGCCATCTGGTTGATGGTGGAGACATGCAGGTCGCAGCCCTGCTTGAGCAGGACCAGTTTCTCGATCACCGCCTTGGGACCGCAGACCCAGCCGATGCGCAGGGCCGGCGAGATGGTCTTGGAGAAGGTGCCACAGAAGAGGGTGCGGGCCGCCTCGATGGAGCCGGCGCGGGCGATGTCCAGGGACAGCAGGGTCGGCAGGGCCTCGCCGTCGAAGCGAAGCTCGCGATAGGCGGCGTCCTCGATCAGGGTCATGTCCAGCTCGGCCGCCAGGTCCAGCAGGGCCTCGCGTTCAGGGAGCGTCAGGCTCTCGCCGGTGGGGTTGGCGAAGTCGGGGACGAAGTAGCCGAGCGGATTGGGCTCGCGGCCGGCCATCAGGGCGGCGGCGTCCACGCCGTCGCGCAGGGCGCGTTCGGGCAGATCGAGATAGGCCGGCTCGTAGGCGTTGAAGGCCTGCAGAGCGCCCAGATAGGTGGGCCTGGCCACCATCACCGTGTCGCCGCGGGTCAGGAACAGCTTGCCGATCAGGTCGAGGGCCTGCTGCGAGCCGGCGGTGAGGATGATGTTGTCCTCGTCGCATTCGACCCCGTTCAGGGCCATGCGTTCGGCGATCCAGCGGCGCAGGGGCAGGTAGCCCTCGCTCACGGAGTACTGCAGGGCGGCGCGGGACTGTTCCGGGTCGGCGAGGATCGCGTCGTAGGCCGCCTTGATCTGATCGGCGGGGAACAGGGCGGGATCGGGGATGCCGCCGGCGAAGGAGAGGATGTCGGGCTGATCCAGCAGCTTCAGCAGCTCGCGGATCTCGCTGGCGCGGACGCGGGTCATCCGCTCGGAAAAGCGCGTGGCCCAGTCGGGGGTCGGGGTGGTCATGAGCTTGGTCTCTAGTTCGTATCGCCGACGCCGGAAAGGCGCCCAAGGACAGCGCGGCGCGCGCGGCGTCTCACCTGATCAGTTCAGAGGCGTCATACGAGGGGGTGCGAGATCGGGCTCATGGCGTGAAGCTCAGTGGGGCAGGGGGCGGATTGAAAACCCACGTCATCCCGGGCGACCGCAGGGAGACCCGGGACCCAGGGGATTGATCGCGGCCCCTGGGTCCCAGCTCTCCGCTTTGCTGCGGCCGGGATGACGCTGGTTAGTTCTTCGAGGGAATGATCACCGTCATGCTCTCGTAGCCCTTCACGAAGGCCGAGGGCACGCGCTTGGGTTCTTCCACGACCTTGATGGTGGGGAAGCGGGCCAGGATCTCTTCCCAGAGGATCTTCAGCTGCAGCTCGGCCAGGCGGTTGCCCACGCAGCGGTGGATGCCGAAGCCGAAGGAGAGGTGCTGACGGGGGCGTTCGCGGTCGATGATGTAGGCGTTCGGGTTCTCGATCACGTCTTCGTCCCGGTTGCCCGAGGCGTACCACATGATGACCTTGTCGCCCTTCTTGATGGTCTTGCCGCCCAGCTCGACATCCCGCGTCGCGGTGCGGCGCATGTGGGCCAGAGGCGTCTGCCAGCGGATGGTCTCCGAGACCATGGAGGGCACCAGCTCAGGGTTGGCGCGCAGCTTGTCGTACTGGTCGGGGTTCTGGTTCAGGGCCCAGACCGAGCCCGTCATGGAGTTGCGGGTGGTGTCGTTGCCGCCGACGATCAGCAGGATCAGGTTTCCCAGATACTCCATGCGATCCATGTCCTTGGTGGCCTCGCCGTGGGCCAGCATGGAGATCAGGTCGCCCTTGGGCGGCTGGGCGATGCGCTCAGCCCACAGGCGGCTGAAGTAGTCCACGCATTCGAACAGCTCCATCTTCCGCTCGGCCTCGACGATCTCGGGGTCATCGGAACTGAACAGGCCCGACTCCGGGCCCGCCGTGGCCACGTCGGACCAGCGGGTCAGCTTGCGGCGGTCTTCCCAGGGGAAGTCGAACAGGGTCGCCAGCATCTGGGTGGTGAGCTCGATGGAGACGCGGTCGACCCAGTCGAAGGGCTCGTTGATCGGCAGGGCGTCCAGGGTGTTCTGGATCCGCTGGCGGATGAGGGGCTCCAGAATCTGCAGGTTGTGCGGCGAGACGATGGGGCTGACGGTCTTGCGCTGGACGTCGTGCTTGGGCGGGTCCATCGCGATGAACATCGGAAGGGTGAAGTCTTCCTTGGGGTCGAAGATCGTGATCGACGGCTCCGAGGAGAAGGCCTCGTGGTTGGTGTCGACGGCCATGATGTCGTTGTACTTGGTCACCGACCAGAAGGCGCCGTCCTCGTGGTGCTCGGCGGGGTGCAGGTGGACCGGGTCCTCCTTCCGCAGGCGCTCGAAGTAGGGCCACATGGTCTCGGTGCGCCATAGCTCGATGTCGGTGGGGTTGATGTCGTCCAGCGGCATGGAATAGGCGCGCGCCCTGGCTTCCGCCTTCAGGTCGATGTTGCCGTCGCTCATCAGGTGTCCTCCGAAGCCGTCTGGGCGGCTATCTTATCACTGTTCAGACAAGAATGCTTGAGGCTGAGCCGCAAGGCAAGAGGCCGGTCAAGCCGGGCGGGGCCGGTTCGCAGAAAAACTGTACAGACGGAAGCGCACGACCGTGCTGTAACGGGCGCTTCTCGAACAGATGTTTGACTGGATCGCCCATGGCCGCCGACGCCCTCTTCAAGCCTTTCGACTACAAGGGCCTGCACCTCAAGAACCGTATCGTCATGGCCCCGATGACCCGGTCGTTCTCGCCGGGCGGCGTCGTCACCGACGACGTGGTGGCCTATTACAAGCGCCGCGCGGCGGCCGAGGTCGGGCTCATCGTTTCTGAAGGCACGGGCGTTGACCGGCCGATTTCGGTGAACGACGCCAAGGTGCCGCGCTTCCACGGCGAGGCGGCCCTGGCCGGCTGGAAGCGGGTGATCGACGCGGTGCACGAGGCTGGTGGCGTCATGGCGCCCCAGCTGTGGCACGTCGGCGCGGTGCGCGCCCGCGACCCCGAGTTCCTGCCCGCAGGCCCCTATGACAGCCCGTCGGGCCTGTCGCGTCCCGACAAACAGTTCGGCGAGGGCATGTCCGAGGAAGACGTCGCCGACGCCATCCGCGCCTTCGCCGAGGCCGCGGCCCACGCCAAGGCCCTCGGCTTCGAAGCCATCGAGCTGCACGGCGCCCACGGTTACCTGATCGACCAGTTCTTCTGGGAAGGCACCAATGTCCGCGAGGACGCCTACGGCTCCAAGGAGCTGACCGGCCGGGCGCGCTTCGCCGCCGACATCCTGAAGGAGGTCCGCAAGGCCGTCGGCCCCGACTATCCGGTGATCATCCGCATCAGTCAGTGGAAGCAGCAGGACTACACCGTCCGCCTGGCCCACGATCCCAAGTCCATGGAAGCCTGGCTGGGCGCCCTGGTCGACGCCGGCGCCGACATCCTGCACTGCTCGCAGCGTCGCATCTGGGAGCCGGAGTTCGAGGGTTCTGACCTCAACTTCGCCGGCTGGGCCAAGAAGCTGACCGGCGTGCCGACCATCTCGGTGGGCTCGGTGGGCCTGTCGGGCGAGTTCATCGCGGCCTATGGCGGCGAAGCCTCTCAGCCGGCCTCGCTGGACGAGCTGGAACGCCGCATGGACCGGGGCGACTTCGACCTGGTGGCTGTCGGCCGCGCCCTGCTGCAGGACCCCGAGTGGGTGCTGAAGATCAAGGAAGGCCGCAACGACGAGCTGAAGAGCTTCGAGCGCTCGGCCATGGCGGTGCTGTACTAAAATCCAATTCCACCGGTTTCCTTCTCCCCTTGCGGGGTCGAGAGCGGCAGTTCGCCAAATCGTTGGCGAACTGCATAGCCGGGCTTAAGTAGCCCGGCTCGCTCTCGAC
>NZ_JAOTJD010000042.1:0-46435 GCF_042714595.1 Phenylobacterium ferrooxidans
GTGTGCTCTTCCGATCTGGCCTGGTTCCAGGCGGTGCTGGAGCGCTACGCGGGCTTCGGGGGGAAGGCTTCAGGCGGGCCGGGCGACACCGCCTGCGGCGCCTGGCTCGAGGCCGAGCTCGCCGGGCTGGGCTATGGCTGCGAACGCCAGGCCTTCGAGGTCCCCTACGCCGAGGTGCGGACGGCGACGCTCACGGTGGGCGCCCACCAGGCGACGGTGTTTCCCCAGGCCCTGGTGATCCCCACCGGTCCCGGCGGACTGTCCGCGCCGCTGCGGCTGGCGTCCTCGGACGGCGGGCTGGACGGAGCGATCGCGCTGATCGTCCTGCCGTTCCGGCGCTGGGTGAGCCTGGCGGAGCCGGCGGTCTCGCGCGCCCTCACCGACGCCTTCAGCCGTGGCGCGGCCGCGGCGGTGCTGGTGACCACCGGGCCGACGGGGGAGGCCGTGGCCCTGAACGTCAGCGCCACCGCGCCGGGCTTCGGCAAGCCCGTCGCCGTCCTGGCCCCCAAGGACGCCGAGCCCTTCGTGGCGGCGGCCCGGCAGGGGCAGGGCGCCACGCTCATCGTCGACGCCGCGTCCGGTCGGCGGCCGGCCTTCAACCTGATCGCCCGCCTCGACCGTGGCGCGCCCAAGACCCTGATCGTCACCACGCCCCGCTCGGGCTGGCACAGCTGCGTGGCCGAGCGGGGGTCGGGCCTGGCGGTCTGGCTGTCCCTGGCCCACGGCCTGGCGGCCGCCGCGCCGGGCGTGAACCTGGAGTTCGTCGCCACCAGCGGCCACGAGTACATCTATCTTGGCGGCGAGCAGTATCTCGAGCACCGCGCGCCCAGGCCGTCCGCCACGCGGATGTGGGTCCATATCGGCGCCAGCGCGGCGGCGCGCGACTGGCACGAGTTCGGCGGCCGGCTGCGGCCCCTGCCCAGCGCCGACCCCCAGCGGGTGCTGACCGCCACGCCGGAGGTGATCGACGCGGTGCGCGCGGCCTTCCAGGGGATCAGTGGCCTGGAGGCCGTCTATCCCGCCGACCGGGCCCACGCCGGGGGCGAACTGGTGAACGTGATCGAGGCGGGCTACGCCCCGGCGATCGGCCAGTATGGCGGCCATCGCTACTTCCACACCGCCGGTGATGATCTGCGCTGCGTCTCGGGCGACCTGGTGGCGCCGGTGGCCGCGGCCTTCCGGGCGGCGATCGCGGCCGCCCTGACCTAGACGCACGGGACCTCGACGGTCACATGTCGGCCTTCGTGGGGCGGCCGCCAAGTGCGCAACACCTTGCGCTGCAACGCCTCGCGGCCCGTGCGGGGCGCGTGAAGGGCCTTGTCTTCCATCCGCGGCGACCGACAGGTGAAACGAGGGGGCCTGGCTTGACTCTCCGCCCCAGCTGTCGCACCGCCGAAGGATGAAAAGACTGCTGATCGCGGCCGCCTGCGCCGCCCTGCTCACCGCCCTCCCGGCCCAGGCCGCCGACCTGGCGACCACCGCCGCGGCGCTGCGCGACAAGGCGCTCACCGACCCCACCGCGTGGGATGTCCTGGAGAGCCTGACCACCGAGGTCGGGGCGCGCCCGGTGGGCTCGCCGGCCATGACCCGGGCCAAGGACTGGAGCGTCGAGACCTTCAAGCGCCTGGGCTTTGCCAATGTGAAGGTCGAGAGCTTCGAGACCTCGGCCTGGTCGCGCGGGGCTGAGAGCGCCTCGGTGATCTCGCCCTGGCCGCAGCCCCTGCACATCCTGGGCCTGGGCGGTTCGTCCCCCACGCCGCCGGGCGGGCTGGAGGCCCAGATCGCGGTCTTCTCCACCTATGCCGACCTGCTGGCCCAGCCCGTGGGGTCGCTCACCGGCAAGATCGCCGTGGTCACCCAGCCGATGACCCGGACCCAGGACGGCTCAGGCTATGGCGGGGTCAACGCCCAGCGCACCTATGGGGCGGTCGAGGCGGCCAAGCGGGGGGCGGTGGCCTATCTGGTCCGCTCGCTGTCCACCGACGACACCCGCCTTCCGCACACCGGGGGGGCGGCGCCGGCCGGCATCCCCTCGGCCGCCCTCTCCACCGTCGACGCCGAGCTGCTGGACCGCATGGCGGCCCGCGGCAAGCCGGTGAAGGTGCGGCTGGAGATGGCCTCGAGCTTCAACCCCAAGGCCCAGGCCTGGAACATCTCCGGCGAGATCGTGGGCCGCGAGAAGCCCGACGAGGTGCTGGTGATCGGCGGCCACCTGGACAGCTGGGACGTGGGCACGGGCGCCGTGGACGACGCGGCGGGCGTGGCCATCATGACCGGCGCGGCCAAGGTCATCGCCGGCCTGCCCAAGGGCCCGCGCCGCACCATCCGAGTCGTCATGTTCGGATCGGAGGAGCAGGGCGGCAGCGGCACGGCCTACGCCGCGGCCCACAAGGACGAGATCGGCAAGGTGGTGCTGGTCGGCGAAAGCGACAGCGGGGCCGGGGCCATCTGGTCGGCCGACCTGCCCAAGGGCAGCCGCGCCACGCCGCAGATGGTGGCCTTCGCCAAGGCCGTCGCGCCCCTGAAGGTGATCATCTCCCGCACCGACGGCCGGTCGGGCGGGGCGGACGTGGGACCCATGGTGCGTCTCGGCGCCCCGGTGGTGGACCTGCGCCAGGACGCCAGCCGCTATTTCGACCTGCACCACTCGCAGGACGACACCCTGGACAAGGTCGATCCCAAGGCGCTGGCCCAGAACGTGGCGGTCTGGACGGCCTTCCTCTACACCGTCGCCGACAGCGATATCGATTTCCGCAAGCTCGCCACGGAGGCCAAGTGAGCCAACCCCTTTCCGGCCGCCATGTGGCCCTGCTGCTTGGCGGCCTTTCCTCTGAACGCGATGTGAGCCTGGTCTCCGGCCGTGAGTGCGGCGACGCCCTGGAGCGCCTGGGCGCCAAGGTCACCCGCGTCGACGCCGGGCGTGACCTGGCCCAGGTGCTGACCAGGTTGAAGCCGGACGTCTGCTTCAACGCCCTGCACGGCGAGTGGGGGGAGGACGGCTGCGTCCAGGGGGTGCTGGAGACCCTGAACCTGCCCTACACCCACTCCGGCGTGCTGGCCTCGGCGCTCGCCATGGACAAGGCCAAGTCAAAGGCGGTGTTGGCCGCCGCCGGCGTGACCGTCCCGGGCGGAGGGCTGTTCAACCGCTTCGAGGCCGCCGCTGAGCACGTCATGACGCCACCCTATGTCGTGAAACCCAACGCAGAGGGGTCCTCGGTCGGCGTCTTCATCGTCCTGGACGGCGCCAACCGGCCGCCCCAGGAGATCGTCTCGCCCGAATGGACCTTCGGCGAAGAGGTGATGATCGAGCCCTATATCCGCGGCAAGGAGCTCGCCGTGGCCGTGATGGACGGCAAGGCCCTGACCGTCACCGACATTGTGCCCAGATCGGGCTTCTATGATTACGAGGCCAAGTACGGGGATGGGGGGTCTGAGCACATCCTGCCGGCCCAGATTCCCTTGAAAACCCTGGAGAAAGCCATGGAGTTGGCCGAGCGCGCCCACGCTGCGCTCGGTTGTCGCGGGGTTACCCGATCTGATCTTCGTTATGACGACATTAACGACATTCTGGTCCTTCTGGAGGTCAACACACAGCCCGGCATGACGCCGACTTCGCTCGTCCCCGAGCAGGCGGCCATGAAGGGCGTGGACTTTGACAACCTGGTGCTTTGGATCACGGAGGACGCTTATGCCCGCGGTGCTGCGGGGGGGATCGCGAGTTTCGGCGAAACCCCGGGCTAGAAAGCCCGCTGGCTCCAAGTCTCGCTCCCAGGCCAAGGCGCCTGCGGGGTACGCCCCCGCGAAGCTGGGCGCCGCCCGCAACGTCGGCCTCTCCCCGCAACACGCCCTGATGGCCGCTGGCGGCGTGCTGGCCATCGTCCTGATCGCGACCCTGGCCACCGGCGACCGCGCCCACAAGGCTTCCGAGGCGATCAGCGGCGCGGTGGGTGGGCAGTTCGCTCACCTCGGCTTCCGGCTGAAGGCCGTCCACGTCCAGGGCGCCTCGGCCATGGCCACCGCCGACATCCTGGCCGCCGCCGGGGTCTACAAGGATCAGCCGCTGCTGGGCCTGGACCTTGAGGCCCTGCGGCAGCGCGTCGAGGCCGTCGGCTGGGTCAAGGAAGCCCGCATCGTGCGCCTGCTCCCAGACACCCTGGTGCTGGCGGTGGTGGAGCGCAGGCAGCTGGCCGTCTGGCAGCACGGCGGCCAGAGCCACGTGATCGACGACCATGGCCGGATCATCCCCGAGGCCCGGTCCGACAAGTTTCCCACCCTGCCGTTGATCGTCGGCGAGGGGGCCAATGAATACGCCGCCCAGATCCTGCCGGAGGTCGCGGCCCGCCCGCGCCTGATGGAGCGGATCGAGGCCCTGGTGCGGGTGGACAACCGCCGCTGGGACCTGCGGCTGAAGGACGGCTCGCTGGTGCAATTGCCGGCGGTGGACGAAGACGGCGCCCTGATAAAACTGGAGCAGCTGGATCAGAGCCAGCGCATCCTGGAACTGGGTTTCGAGCGGATCGATCTGCGTGATCCGAGCGTGGTGGCGGTGCGGCCGCGCGACGGGGCCCTTCCCGGGCAACTCGTCGCGAACGGCGTTTGAGGAAGAAGAGGGCGGACCCGTTGGTGACCCGTGTTGAGGACCGCAAGGAGAGCCGCGAGGGGCTGAAGGCCGCGCTTGGCCGCCAGCCGGTGATCGCCGCGGTGGACCTTGGCGCGTCCAAGGTGAGCTGCTTCATCATGAAGCATGACGGCGTGCGTCGTTCCGACCGCACCCTGACCGCGGCCGGCGTCGGCTATGTGCAGTCGCGCGGCGTGCGCGGCGGGGCGATCGTCAATCTGGACGAGGCGTCGGACGCCATCGCCCAGGCCGTCGAGCGGGCCGAGAACGTCGCCGGCGTCCAGGTGCAGGGCGTCACGGTCGCCACGGGCGGCGGCGCGCTCACCAGTCATCGCATTTCCGGCCGCGTCACCCTCGGTGCGCGCGCCATCTCCGACCATGACCTGGTGCGCGCCATCCAGGCGGCCCTGGCCCAGATCAAGCTTCCCGGCCGCCGCGCCGCCCACATCCTGCCCGTCGCCTGGGCCGTGGACAGCCAGTCGGGCATCCGCGATCCGCGGGCCATGTTCGGTCGCGTCCTGGCGGTGGAGCTGCTCGTGGTTTCGGTCTCCGAGGCGGTGTTCCAGACCCTGGGGGCCTGCGTGGAGCGGGCTCACCTGCAATTCGACGGCGTGGTCGCCGCCCCCTTCGTGTCGGCCCTGGCGGCCCTGGAGGAGGACGAGATGGACCTGGGCGCCGTCTGCATCGACATGGGCGGCGGCTCGACCTCGGCGGCCGTCTTCTCCGGCGGCAGCCTGGTCCACGTTGAGACCCTGCCCGTCGGCGGCAGCCACGTGACCGCCGACATCGCGCGTGGGCTTTCCACCTCCATCGCCGGCGCCGAGCGGATAAAGACCCTGCATGGCTCGGCCATCGCCTCGGCCAACGAGGACCGCGAGATGATCGAGGCGCCGCCGCGCGGCGACGATCCGGGCGCGGGCCCGGTGATCGCACCTCGCTCCCTGTTGAAGGGCATTATCGCCCCCAGGGTCGAAGAGACCCTGGAACTGCTGCGCGACCGACTGAAGGCCTCGGGCGCGCCTGTCGAGCCTGGCGCGGGCCTGGTGCTCACCGGCGGCGCGAGCCAGCTGGCCGGCGTCCGGGAAGTCGCCGTGCGTGTCTTCGACCGCCCGGTACGCCTGGGCCGTCCGCGCCGCGTGCCGCACCTGGCAGACGCCGCCTCGGGTCCCGCCTTCTGCGCGGCGGCCGGGGTCCTGCACCGTCACGCCTTCGGTCCTCGCGAGGCGGTCTCGGCCAAGGCGCTCGCCTCGGCCAAGCTGCGCCGCGATCCGGTGGACCCGGGCGCCAACCCTGTGGCCAAGGCCGCCGCCTGGCTGCGCGAGAACCTCTAGCCCTCCGATCCGGCCGGTTCATCCACAGGTTCATGCTGAAGCTGTGGCCGCCTCAACTTGGCTTTTTGACCTCAAGGTGACTCGTCAGCCCCTGTCGACTCACATTCGACTCAGTTGAGTGGCGTTCCTGTTCTTTGAATGTGATCAGCGTCTTGACGAAATTCGTGAGTCAGGGTGTCGCAGTTCGGGTTGGCAAAACGCACCTAAGCCTTACGCGCCAACAAATTTAGCTTGGTTAGCGGCTCGACGGACCTCCGACTCGCCTTATGCAGTTAACCGCCAATTAACGATGGTAGGCGTTTCCTTAACGCCATCCGTCGAGGGAGCCTGGCGGGCGGGTCGCCTTGTCTCCCAGAATGAATGACGGAGGACGTAGAGGTCCCAATGGCTATTGCACTTTCCGCGCCGCGCGCGACCGAGTTGAAGCCGCGCATCGTTGTATTCGGCATCGGTGGGGCAGGCGGTAACGCCGTCAACAACATGATCGAAGCTGGGCTGGAGGGCGTCGAGTTCGTCGTCGCCAACACCGACGCCCAGCAGCTGTCGTTCTCCAAGACCGACCGGCGCATCCAACTGGGCGTCCAGGTGACCCAGGGCCTCGGGGCCGGGGCCCACCCGGAAGTCGGGATGAGCGCGGCCGAGGAGTCCATCCCCGAGATCGGTGAGCACCTCGACGGCGCCCACATGGTCTTCATCACCGCTGGCATGGGCGGCGGCACCGGCACCGGGGCCGCGCCGATCATCGCCAAGTGCGCCCGCGAGCGGGGCATCCTGACGGTGGGCGTGGTCACCAAGCCCTTCCACTTCGAGGGCCGTCACCGCATGCGCCTGGCCGACGCCGGGATCAGCGAGCTGCAACGCTATGTCGACACCCTGATCGTCATTCCGAACCAGAACCTGTTCCGGGTCGCCAACGAGCGGACCACCTTCGCCGAAGCCTTCGGCATGGCCGATCAGGTCCTGCACTCCGGCGTCCGCTCCATCACCGACCTGATGGTGCTGCCCGGCCTGATCAACCTCGACTTCGCCGACGTCCGCACGGTCATGACCGAGATGGGCAAGGCGATGATGGGCACCGGCGAGGCGTCGGGCGAGGACCGCGCCCTGATGGCCGCCCAGAACGCCATCCAGAACCCGCTGCTGGACGAAGTCTCGCTCAAGGGCGCCAAGGCCGTGCTGGTCAACGTCACCGGCGGCCTCGACATGACCCTGCTGGAAGTCGACGAGGCGGCCAACGCCATCTCCGAGCAGGTCGATCCCGAGGGCAACATCATCTTCGGCGCGGCCTTCGACCCGACCCTCGAAGGCATGATCCGCGTCTCCGTCGTGGCCACCGGCATGGACGGCGCCTCGATCGCGGCCATCGAGCCCAAGGTCGAGCGTCGTCCCCTGACCGCGCCGCCGCTGCGCGCCACCGAGCAGGCGCACCAGCCCTATACGCCGCCGCCCGTTCCCGCGCCCGAACCGGTGCGTTCGATCTACGCCACCCCGGCCGCCCAGGCTCCGGCGCCCCGCTATGAGGCTCCGGTCTATCGCGCCCCGGTCGCCGCGGCTCCCGCGCCCGCGCCGACGCCAGCTCCCAAGGCCAGCTTCGACGAGGACCTGGAGGCCCAGGGCGATCTCTACGCCGCGGCTCCCGCGCCCACCCCGGCCCCCGCGCCGGTTCGGGTCGAGCCGCAGATCACTCAGGCCGCCGCGCCTCCGCCCGCTCCGCCCATGACCCGGATCGTCGATCCGTCCGTGGCTGACGACGAGGATGAGCCGCTGTTCGCCGACGCGGCCTTCGAGGATCGCCGCCCGCAACGCAGCGGCGGCTTTCTGAGCCTGTTCGGCAGCCGTCCGCGCTACGACGCCCCGGCGCCCGCGCCGGCGGCCCGTCCCGCCGCCCGCGGCGGCGCCCAACCCGCTGAGGCTCCAGCCCCGCAGGAACAGGTCGAGGGCCAGGAAGACCTGGAAATCCCGTCCTTCCTGCGACGTCTCGCCAACTAGGCGATCCGCAGTCGATCTTTGCGCAAGGCCGGGCTCACCCCCGGCCTTGTTGCGTTGGGGGCCGCTATTTCGCGTGTGAGGCGAGGGGGCCTAGGTCTTGATTCCGCTAATAAATCCCGACCTCGAGAATCGAAACATTCGGAAACAGGACGTGTCTTGCGGCGCCGCAGCATAACCGTAAAAGGGCATCTGAGGCGTATCGTGGCCACTTCCGGCCCGGCTTCGACTCAAAGAGGGCTCCGGTCTTGGCCGCATCCGCGTTTCAACACACCCTGCAGGGCCCGGCGATCTTCGCCGGGGTCGGCGTGCATACCGGCGCTCACACCCGCGTCTCGGTTCGCCCTGCGTCCGCCAACACCGGCATTGTCTTCGTCCGCACAGACGTGACCGATCGCGACAACCGCGTGCCGGTCAGCGCCGAGGCGGTCTGCAAGACCCAACTGGGCACTGTGATCACCAACGCCGCCGACGTCACCGTGGCCACCATCGAGCACCTGATGGCCGCCCTGGTGATGCTGAACATCGACAACGCCGTCGTCGAACTGGACGGCCCCGAGATGCCGATCATGGACGGCTCCTCGCTGCCCTTCGTCGAGATCCTCGACCGCGCGGGCCGCCGGGGGCAGGACGCCCCGCGCCGCTATATCGAGATCCTGGACACCGTCGAGGTCGTGGACGGCGACAAGCGCGCCACCCTCAGCCCCGCCGACGAATTCGAAGTCGCCTTCGAGATCGCGTTCGACTCCAAGGCCATCGGCCGCCAGCGAGTCGACCTGCCGATGAACGAGCGCGCCTTCCGCAGCGAACTGGCCAACTGCCGCACCTTTGGCTTCCTGCACGAGGTCGAGGCCCTGCGCGCCATGGGCCTGGCCCGTGGCGGCTCCATGGAGAACGTCGTCGTCATTGAGGGCGACCGCATCCTCAACCCTGAGGGCTTGCGCCGTCCGGACGAGTTCGTGCGCCATAAGGCCCTGGACGCCATCGGCGACCTGTTCGTGCTGGGCGCGCCGATCCTCGGCCGTTTCGAGGGCGTGCTGGCCGGTCACGGCATCAACAACGCCGTGGTCCGCGCCCTGGTGGCGCAGCCCCAGGCCTGGCGCTATCGCAGCCTGGTGGACAATCTGGCCCAGGCGGTCTGACTCCCCTTCGGCCCGCCTCTCTTTCGACAATCTCGAGCTTTAGCTGGGCCGTCGTCGGGTGGTTCCCTGCGTCCTCGCCTCCCTTCCGTTTGCGCCTCGCCGAGCGTGGTGTAGAAGCGAGGACTCGCAGCGCGGGGCCGCGCATTTGGTCTGTTTGAGGTGACGGTGTCCTTGCTTCGCAATTCCTGGGGTCGCCCGGCGCTTGTCGCCTGCATCGTCGCCGTGGCCTTGGCCGGCTGCGCCGGCAAATCCAAGCGGCCCAAGCTGGTCTATGAAGAGCGCCCGGTGGAGCTGCTCTACGCCACAGGCGCCGACCGTCTGGATCGCGGCCTCTGGAACCAGGCTGTCGACTACTTCCAGGAGGTGGAGCGTCAGCACCCCTATTCGGAGTGGTCGCGCCGGGCGATCTTGATGACCGCCTACGCCCACTATCAAGCCAACAACTATGCCGAGGCCATCGGCGACGCCGACCGCTTCATCTCGCTGTATCCCGGCAACCCGGCGGCGACTTACGCCCACTACCTGAAGGCCATCTGCTATTTCGAGCAGATCGTCGACGTGGGCCGCGACCAGGCCGCCACGGGCCAGGCGCTGGCCAACCTGCAGGAAGTGGTTCAGCGCTACCCGCGCACCGAATATGCCGCCGACGCCCGCCTCAAGATCGACATGGTCAACGACCAGCTGGCCGGCAAGGAAATGACCATCGGCCGCTGGTACCTGCGCCAGGGCGACACCATCGCGGCCCTGGGTCGTTTTCGGGCGGTGATCGACCGCTATCAGACCACCAGCCACGCTCCAGAGGCCCTCTACCGCCTGGTGGAGGCTTATCTGACCCTGGGCCTGGCCGAAGAGGCCAAGCGCAACGGCGCGGTGCTGGGCTTCAACTATCCGGGCGACGCCTGGTACGGCGATGCCTACAAGCTGCTGACCGACCGGGGCCTGCGTCCCGCGATCGAGCCCACGGGCAAGAAGGGCGGCCTGTTGCGCAACCTGCCGTTCCGCAAGGACAAGGCCGCGACCATCAAGCCGCCGTCTGCTCCGATTGAAGAACCTAAGGCGAACTGATCCCTTCCAGCGGGCCTGATTCCAGGCGATCTTGCCGGCCATGTTGATCGGGCTTTGGATCCGCGACGTCGTGCTCATCGAGGCCCTGGACCTGTCCATCGGGCCGGGCCTGACGGCGCTTACCGGCGAGACCGGAGCAGGCAAGTCGATCATCCTCGACGCGCTCGGCCTGGCGACGGGCGCGCGCGCTGACGCGGGCCTCGTGCGCCAGGGCGCCAGCCAGGCCATGGCCTCGGCCGTCTTCGCCCCGCCCCTGGACCACCCTGTCTGGGAGGTTCTGGAGGACAAGGGGCTTGCCTATGCCCGCGACGAGGATCTGGTGCTGCGCCGGACCCTGTCCGTCGATGGTCGCAGCCGCGCCTTCGTCAATGACCAGGCCACCAGCGTGGGAGTCCTGAAGGAGCTGGGTCAGCATCTGCTGGAGGTGCACGGCCAGCACGAGACCGTCGGCTTGCTGGACGCCCGGACCCACCGGCCGCTGCTGGACGCCTATGGCTCCCTTCGGCCGCTGGCCAGGACCGTGGGCGACCGCTGGGCCGCCTGGCGCGACGCGCGCGCCAAGGCCGACGAATTGCGCGAGGCGGTGGACCGCGCCGCCGCCGACGCCGAGGAACTGACCCTGCGGCTCTCCGAACTGGACCGCCTCGCCCCCCAGGCGGGGGAGGAGACGGCCCTGGCCGAGGAGCGCGCCATACTGGGCGCGGCCGAAAAGGCCATTACCGACATCAATGACGCGCGGGGCGCCTTCGAGGGCCTGAGCAGCAAGCTGGCGGCCGCTGTTCGCGCCGTGGAGCATGCGCGGGCCCGGGCTGTCCAGGCCGGCGCCGCCGAGGACGGGCCCGCCGTCAGCCGCCTGACCGCCGCCAGCGCGGCCATCGACCGGGTGTTCGGCGAGGCCCAGGAGGCCGAGGCCGCCGTGGACGCGGCCGCCGAGGCCTTCGACTTCCGCCCCGACCGGCTTGAGAAGGCCGAGGAGCGGCTGTTCGAACTGCGCGGCATGGCGCGCAAGCTGCAGGTCTCGGTCGAGGAATTGCCCACCCTGCGTGTCCGCTTCGCCGAGCGGCTGCGGGCGATGGAATCCAGCGAGGACGACCTGAAGGCCGCCGACGCCGCCGTCGCCCAGGCCCGCGCCGCCTACATGGCCGAGGCGCAGAAGCTCTCGGCTTCCCGCCGCGCGGCGGGTGAGCGCTTGGCTGCTGCCGTCATGAGCGAGCTGCCGCCGCTGAAACTGGACAAGGCCCGCTTCCAGGTGGCCGTCGAGACCCTGGCCGAGGACCGCGCGGGACCGACCGGGACCGATCGCGTGGCCTTTGAGATCGCCACCAATCCCGGCGCGCCGTTCGGGGACCTGGGGGCCATCGCATCGGGCGGCGAGCTGGCGCGTTTCGCCCTGGCGCTGAAGGCCGCCCTGGCTGGCCGCGCCGAGGGCGTGCAGCCGCTGATGATCTTCGACGAGGTGGACCAGGGGGTGGGCGGCGCCGTGGCCGACGCTGTGGGCCTGCGCCTGCGCCGCCTGGCCGCCGACGCCCAGGTGCTGGTCGTGACGCACTCGCCCCAGGTCGCCGCTCGCGCTGACGCCCACTGGCGGATCGCCAAGGCCGGGGATGGGGAGCGCCTGCGCACCGCCGTGGAGACCCTTTCGCCCACCGACCGCGAAGAAGAGATCGCCCGCATGCTGGCCGGCGCACACATCACCGACGCGGCCCGGGCCGCCGCCCGGGCGCTGATGCATGCTTGAGACCGCCAAACCGGTCGCTGATCTCGACGAGGTCGAGGCCGTCGAGGAGCTGACCAAGCTTGCCGATGAGCTGTCGAGGCACGACCTCGCCTATCACCAGCAGGACGCGCCGACGATCTCGGACGCCGAATACGACGCCCTGAAGCGCCGAAACCTGGAGATCGAGGCGCGGTTCCCGGAGCTGATCCGCGAGAACTCCCCGTCGCTGCGGGTCGGCGCCGCGCGGGCCGAGCAGTTCTCGCCCGTCGAGCATGGCGTGCCCATGCTGAGCCTCGACAACGCCTTCTCCGACGAGGAGGCCGTGGAGTTCGACGCCCGGGTGCGGCGGTTCCTCCGGGCGGACGCCGAGCCCATCGCCTATACCGCCGAGCCCAAGATCGACGGGCTGTCGGCCTCCCTGCGTTACGAGAAGGGCGTGCTGGTCCAAGGCGCGACCCGGGGCGACGGCCGGGTCGGGGAAGACGTCACCCAGAACCTGCGGACAGTGGCGGACATTCCCCACCGGCTGAAGGGCTCAGGATGGCCCGATGTCATCGAGGTGCGGGGCGAGGTCTATCTCGGCCACGACGGTTTCGCGGCCCTCAACGCCAGCGCCGAGGCGGCGGGGCAGAAGACCTACGCCAATCCGCGCAACGCCGCGGCCGGCTCCCTGCGCCAGATCGATCCGAAGATCACGGCGACCCGGCCCCTGCGGTTCTTCGCCTATGCCTGGGGCCTGATCAGTGAGCCGTTTGCTGAGACGCAGTGGGAGGCCCTCGCCAAGCTGAAGGCCTGGGGCTTCCAGACCACGCCGCAGTCGCAGCGGGTGGTGGGTCGCGAAGGCCTGCTGGCCGCCTATCGCGAGATGGAGGCCGCGCGGCCCAAGCTCGCCTTCGACATCGACGGGGTGGTCTACAAGGCCGACCGCCTGGACTGGCAGGCGCGGCTGGGCTTCATCACCCGGACGCCGCGCTGGGCGATCGCCCGGAAATTCCCTGCGGAACGGGCGCGGACCGTGCTGGAGGCCATCGACCTGCAGGTGGGGCGGACAGGCGCCGTGACACCGGTGGCCAGGCTACGCCCGGTCACGGTGGGCGGCGTGGTGGTGGTCAACGCCACCCTGCACAACGCCGACGAGATCGCGCGCAAGGACCTGCGGGTCGGCGACACCGTGGTCATCCAGCGCGCCGGCGACGTGATCCCCCAGGTGGTGGAGGCGGTGCTGGCCGAGCGTCCCACCGACGCCGTTCCCTTTGAGTATCCAACCCACTGCCCCTGTCCGCTGCGCACGCCGCTGGCCCGCGAGACCACGGCGTCGGGCGCCGAGACCGTGGTGCGGCGCTGCACCGGCGAGTTCGCCTGTCCTTTCCAGCGCATCGAACACCTGCGCCATTTCGTCAGCCGCCGGGCCTTCGACATCGAGGGGCTGGGCGAGAAGCAGCTCACCGCCTTCTATGAGCGCGGCTGGATGCGCGAGCCCGCCGACATTTTCCGCCTGGCCCGTGACGAGGAACGCCTGGCCGAGCTGCGGGGCAGCGACGGCTATGGCGAGACCAGCATCACCAACCTGGTGGCCGGGATCGACGCGCGTCGGCATATCCCGCTGGACCGGTTCATCTTCGGCCTGGGTATCCGGCATATCGGCGAGACGACGTCGCTCGCCCTGGCGCGGCACTACGAGACCGTCGAGGCCTTCATCGCCGCCGGGCAGGCGGCGGCGGCGCAACGGCCAGGTGCTGACTACCTGGCGCTCTCCACCCTGGACGGCGTGGGCCCCACGGCGCTTGAGGCCATTATCGCCTGGGCGCGGACAAAGCCCACGTCGCTGATCCCGGCCGAGGCCTCGATGGACGAGCGGCTGCGGCTCTCGATCCCCAGGATCAACAGCCGGGCGCGGCAGGCCTTGATCGACCTGTTCGGCGACTGGGCGAGCTTCGA
The DNA here is from genome assembly GCF_042714595.1 of Phenylobacterium ferrooxidans. Classification (NCBI taxonomy): domain Bacteria; kingdom Pseudomonadati; phylum Pseudomonadota; class Alphaproteobacteria; order Caulobacterales; family Caulobacteraceae; genus Phenylobacterium; species Phenylobacterium ferrooxidans. The sequence goes on from NZ_JAOTJD010000042.1 coordinate 13,798, forward strand.
GGCCGCGGTGACCAAGGCGGCGGGGCAGGGGCCTGGCGACGACTTTCTGGAGCTCGCCACGGTGGACGCCGTCGGCGTGGTGGCCGCCCGGATGATCGCCGAGTTCTTCGGCGAGCCGCACAACCGCGACATGGTGGCCAACCTGGCCTCAGAACTGCGGGAGGTGCAGGCGGTCGCCAGACCCAAGACCGACACCGCCGTGGCCGGCAAGACCATCGTCTTCACCGGCGCGCTGGAAAAGATGACCCGCGACGAGGCCAAGGCGCAGGCCGAGGGGCTCGGGGCCAAGGTCTCCGGCTCGGTCTCCAAGAAGACCGACCTGGTGGTCGCCGGGCCGGGCGCGGGTTCCAAGCTGAAGGTCGCCACGGACCTGGGCATCGAGGTGATCACCGAGGACGAATGGCTGGCCCTGGTGGCGGGCTGATGCCCGAGGCGCCGCCCACCATTGAGGAAGAGCTCAAGATCGGCCTGCAGCGGCTGCGCGAGCACATGCTGAACCTGGCGGAACTGATCTTCGACCGGGTGGTGGTCAGGGCGCCCGACCATGCCGTGGCCCTGCGACTGACCGGCGTCACCAAGCACAAGCTGGGGGACAGCCGCACGGCCCTGGAACGCCTGCAGGCCGCCACGGCCCTGGCGCCCGACGTCCAGATCGGCTGGTGGGACCTCTCGGTCGTGCTGCGGGAGGTGGGTGAGGGCGAGGCCGCCGCCCAGGCCCACGCGCGCGCGGTAGGCCTGATGGGGACCGACCCGGAGGCCGTCTCCCTGCCGCCCCTGGCCCAGCTCTCGCTGTCCCCCGACCGCCTGGTCCACAGCTTCACGATGGTGGACTACCCCTATACCGCCACGGTCCGCTACGGCTCGGGCCGCCCGTCGCATCCGGAGCTTGCCGCCCAGATCGGCGCAGGGCGAGGGCGGTACGAGGCGTTCCTCACCGAGTTGGGAGAGATCCAGGCCGACTTCGCGCAGATCCCCCTGGGGGGAAGCTATGACGACCCGACGCCCTTCTGGCTGAACAGCTGGTTTCCGGCCTTGGACGGCATGGCGCTGACCCAGATGCTTCGGCGGCACAATCCACAGCGGTTCATGGAGATTGGCTCGGGCCTTTCCACCAAGTTCGCGCGCCGGGCCGTGCAGACCTATGGCCTGCGCACCAAGCTGGCCTCCATCGATCCGGAGCCGCGCAGCGAGGTCGACAGACTGTGCGACCGGGTGATCCGACAGCCGCTGGAACGGGTGGACCTGACGATGTTCGCGGGCCTGGAGGCGGGCGACATCCTGTTCCTGGACTCCTCGCACCGCAGTTTCCAAGGCTCGGACGTCACGGTGTTCTTCCTGGAGATCCTGCCGCGCCTGAAGCCCGGGGTGATCGTCCACATCCACGACATCTACCTGCCCGACGACTATCTCAGCGGCCACCTGTGGCGGCTGTGGAACGAGCAGTACCTGCTGGCTACGGCCCTGCTGTTCGGGCCGGACCGCTTCGAGATCCTATTCCCCTGCTGGTTCATCGGCCGCGATCCCGCGCTGCGCGCCCAGGCCGAGGGCCTGCTGCGGAAGGGGCCGCTCAGCGGTCTCGATCTCTATGGCGCCTCGTTCTGGATGCGGACCACCTAGAGCGGCGCGCAGGCCTCCTCCATCCAGGTCCTCACCTCGGCGGGGACGCGGGGCCCGACCACCTTCAGGACGCGGGCGTGGTAGGCGTCCATCTGGGTGCGCTCTTCAGGGGTCAGCAGGGACACCTCGATCAGGCGACGGTCGATGGGGGCCAGGGTCAGGGTTTCGAAGCCCAGCATGGGGCGCTCGCCGCCAGCGATGGGGGCGGCCTCGGTCACATACTGCAGGTTCTCGATGCGGATGCCGTAGGCGCCTTCCTTGTAGTAGCCGGGCTCGTTGGACAGGATCATGCCGGGCTGCAGGGCCACGAAGTTGGGCAGTTTGGAGATGCGCTGCGGGCCCTCGTGCACGCCGAGATAGGAGCCCACCCCGTGGCCGGTGCCGTGGTCGTAGTCGAGGCCCCGGGCCCAGAGCGGCGCGCGGGCCAGGATGTCCAACGCCGAGCCCGTGGTTCCGGCCGGGAAGCGAATGGCGGCCAGGGCCAGGTGACCCTTGAGCACCAGGGTGAAGCGCTCCCGCATCTCCTGGCTGGGTTCGCCGATGGCCACCGTGCGGGTGACGTCGGTGGTCCCGTCCAGGTACTGGGCGCCGGAATCCACCAGCAGCAGGGAGCCTGACACGGTCTGCTTGTTCAGCCGCGTGGTGGGGCGATAGTGGACGATGGCGCCATTGGAGGCCGCCCCGGCGATGGTGTCGAAGGAGAGGTCCTTCATCGCCCCGGTCTCTTGGCGGAAGCCCTCCAGCCTGCTGACCACCTCCACCTCGTCGGGCAGGCTGGTCTGGGCCTCTGTGGCCAGCCAGTGGAGGAAGCGGGCGAGCGCCACGCCGTCGCGGGCGTGGGCCTCGGTGGTCCCGGCGATCTCGACCTGGTTCTTGGCGGCGCGGGGCAGGGCGCAGGGATCCTCGCCGCGCACGACCTCGGCGCCCGCCTCGGAAAGCGCCTCGAAGTACCAGGCCGAGGAGAGGCCGGGATCCACCAGGACCCGCTTGCCCTTGAGGTCGACGAGCGCGCCGGGCAGGTCGTCGGGGGTTTCCAGGGTGACCTGGTTTCCGAGCCAGGCCGGCAGCTCGGCGGTGACCTTGGCGGGATCGAGGAACAGGCGCGCCGTGCCGTCCTTGTTGAGGATGGCCTGGGCGAGCGGCAGGGGCGAGCGGATGACGTCGCCGCCCCGGACGTTGAACAGCCAGGCGATGGAGGAGGGGGCGGTCAGCACGGTGGCGTCAGCGCCCCGGGCCGCGAGCGCCTTGCCAATACGGGCGCGCTTGTCGGCGGAGTCCTCGCCGGAATACGCCAGGGGCTGAGCGACCACGGGGGCGATAGGCTGGGCGGGACGCTCGGCGCCCCAGGCCTGGTCCAGCGGATTGGCGGCGACAGGCTTCAGCTGCGCGCCGGCCCGCGCGATGGCCGCCTTCAGGCGGTCGAGGGCGTCGGGGCTGTGCAGGCGGGGGTCGTAGCCCACCACCTGACCGGGGCCCGCGGCGGTCTCGAGGTAGGCCGGGACGCCGCCCTCCACCAGGTCACGGATCTCGAAGGTGGCTTCGTCGACCTGGTCGCGGACCTGCAGGGTGTAGCGGCCGTCAACAAAGACCGCGGCCTTGTCCTTCAGGATCACCGCCGCGCCGGCCGAGCCGGTGAAGCCGGTGGCCCAGGCCAGCCGGTCGTTGGCCTCCGGCAGATATTCGTTCTGATGCTCGTCCTCGTGCGGCACGAGGAAGCCGTCCAGACCCTGAGCGGCCATGGCCTGGCGGATCAGGGGGACGTGGCGGGGCCCGAAGGAGCGGTCGGTGGTTTCTTCGAAGGTCTGGCGCATGGGCGCATGTAAGCCGTTCGGCGGGGGCTCGCAAAGGGCCCAAGCTTGCGGTTTGGCGGCAAGCTCGGCTACAAACTGCCCATGGTTCGCGCCCAGGCCCTCGCTTGCTCCAATTCCAACGGTCCCATCGGGGTCGTTCGGACGCGCACGCCCTAAGCCAGGGCCGCCTCGAACCAGACCCCGCCAACATCGGCCGGGGTCCGACAGACCAGAGAACCCGTCCGATCTCTTTCAAATCGGAGCGTTCCCATGACCACCACCCCGCCCTGGCTACCCATCGAAACCGAGCGATTGCTGCTGCGCGATTTCCACGAGGCGGACTTCGACCCCATCCACGCCTACGCCACCGACCCCGAGGTCGTTCGCTACATGACCTGGGGCCCCAACACGCCGGAGGTCACTCGCGAGGTGCTGGACCGCAATCTGGAACGCCAGAAAGCCTGGCCGCGCGAGCAACTGGACCTGGCGGTGGAGGTGAAGGCCACCGGCGCGATGATCGGGGTCGTGTCCCTGCACGACGCCAACACTGACAATAGCTCATTCGGTTACTGCTACAGCCGCGACGCCTGGGGGCAGGGCTATGGTACGGAGGCCGCCAAGGCCCTGGCGCGGATCGCCTTCACGGAACTGGGCCATCACCGCATCTGGGCCACCTGCGACGCCCGCAACCATGGCTCCTATGCGATCATGGAGAAGGTGGGCATGCGCCGGGAGGGCCATCTGCTGAAGGACACCAAGGCCAATGACGGTTGGCGCGACAGCTATGTCTACGCCCTGCTGGCCGAGGAATGGCGGGCGGCCAACGAAGAATAATATCCGGGTAGAAATTGACGGAGGCGGGCCCGTGCGCTACAAGGCCCGCCTCCAACTCAAGAATGTAGAGCGGGTCGGAAGGGTGAACCGGCGTCCGCTTCACCCTGACGCGCTGTCGCCGAGGATCAGGCCGTGGACAAGCAACGCCGCCGAGACATCGCCCGGGAATACAAGGAGCGGAAGGTCCCTGTGGGAATCTTCAGCCTGCGCTGCGAGCCGACCGGCGAGGCCTGGATCGGCATGAGCCGTAACCTGGACGGGGCCGCCAATTCCGCCTTGATGAGCCTGCGTCTCGGCTCGCACCGCAACGCAACCCTGCAGGCGGCGTGGAAGGCGCACGGTCAGGCCGCCTTTGTCTATGCCGTGGTCGAAGGCCTGGAGGAGGACCTCACCCCAATCGGCAGGGAGGACTGGCTCAAGGCGCGCCTGCGACACTGGATCGCGGCCCTGGAGGCTCGTCCCATCGTCGCCTGAGCTTGACGGTGGGGGTTGGTTAATGGTCGCGCGGCAAGGTGCAGCCTGAAGCGATCGGAGACCGCCATGACCTGTTGTTCCAAGCATGCCAATTGGCCCCAGCTTTCCCGTCGGGGCGTCATGGGCGCCATGGCGCTGGGGGGCGGGGTTCTCCTGAACAGCGGTCTCAAGCCGGGCGTCTCGCGGGCGGCCGGCCACTGCGAGGCCCTGCTGCTCACCTGCATGGACTATCGTCTGAACAGCGAGATCGACGACTACATGACGGCCCGTGGCCTGAAGCACAAATTCGATCATGTGGTGCTGGCCGGAGCGTCGCTGGGCGCCCTGAACGACAAGTACCCGGTATGGAACGAGGTGTTCTGGACCCACCTGGACCTGGCGGTGCAGCTACACCAGGTGCATCGCCTGATGGTCATCGATCACCGCGACTGCGGCGCCTACAAGCTGGTGCTGGGGGAGGGTGCGGTGAAGGACGCCGAGACCGAATTCAGGAGCCATGTGAAGCAGCTCTACGCCCTGCGGTCCCAGGTCACGACGAAACACCCTCATATGGAGGTGGAGCTTGGCCTGATGGGATTGGACGGGGCGGTCACACAGATCGTCTGACCGCCCCTCCCTACGCCTACTGGGGCGCGTCGGTGGCTTCCTGAGCAGCGTCGGACGCGGCGGCGGCCGTATCCTGCGCCGCCTCGGCGGTGCGGTCGGCGGCGTTACGGGCGCTGTCGGCGGCGGCCTGGGTCGAGGCGGCCATGCTGGAGGCGGCGTTGGCCGAGGCTTCGCTGGCGGCCTGAGCCGCGGACTGCGCCTGGGCCGTGGCCGTCTCCATCATCGCCTGACTACGGCCCGCATCGGTGGCGGCCTGCAGGTCGGTCGAGGTGGAGTTGTTGTTGAACATGAAGACCAGGCCGACGATGGCGACCACGGCCACCAGGGCGGCGATCCACCAACCGGCGGCGCCCGAGCCGCGGGCGGCGGGGGCGGCGGAGTATTCGGTGCGAACCGTGGCCGGCTGCTCGACGACGGTGCGTTCGACGTAGGGGTCGTTGGGATTGCTCATGGGTGCGTCCTCGAAATCGGTGGTGAAGACCACCGTCGCGCTTGAAAACGCCGATCCGTGAGGGCGGTTCCTAGTTCCGCTTGATCACCAGGGTCGCCCAGGCGTCGCGGTGGATGCGGCGGACCAGGGTGAAGCCCTTGGACCGGTAGGCCGCAAGGACGCGGCGCTCCTGGGTGCGCAGCAGGCCCGAAAGGATCGCGACGCCGCCCGGCCTCAAGGCCAACTTGATGTCGTGGGACAGGGCCACCAGGGGCGGGGCCAGGATGTTGGCGAACACCAGGTCGTAGGGCGCCTTTTCCCGCACCGAGGCGTGGCCCAGCCCGGAGGCGTGCAGGAATCGCACCTTGGCCTTGTTGAGCAGGGCGTTTTCTCCGGCGATGCGGACCGAAGGGGCGTCGATGTCGGTGCCCACCGCGATCGGCGTACCGGTGCGCGCCGCGGCGATCGCCAGCACTCCGGTGCCGGCCCCGACGTCCAGGACGCGCTCGTAGCGGTGCGCCTTCAGCAGGTCATGATAGGCCTGCAGGCAGCCGACGGTGGTGCCGTGGTGGCCGGTGCCGAATGCGGCGCCCGCCTCGATCCGCAGGTTGACGGCGTTGACCGGGGCGCGGCCCTTGTCGTGGGCGCCGTAGACGAAGAAGCGGCCGGCGCGCACGGGCGGCAGGCCCGACAGCGCCATGGCCAGCCAGTCGGCGTCGGCCAGCTTCTCCACCAGCACCTTGAGTTCGGGATAGGCCGAGAGGGTCGTGGTCAGGCCCTCCACCTCGTCGTCGGAGGTGGGGAAGGCGTCGATGCGCCAGACGTCGTGATCCTCGTCCTCCTCCAGGATGGAGTAGGTGGCGCTCTCCAGCATGGGGTCGGCGTCGATGGCCTCGGCGGCGGCTTCGGCGACGGCGCGGGGGCCTCGGGCGATGATCTGAACGGCGTCTGTCGTCATGCGCATCCGTCTAGAGGCGGACGCGCGGAAAGGCGAGGGGGTTAGGCCGGCGGCGTCCCGGCTTCGTCGGGCGCCGCTTCGGGCGTGGGCGTGGGGGCGGCGGCCTGCAGCCCGGCGAGGATATCGCCGCCCAGGGACGGATAGGAGGGGGCGGGCGCGACCTCAGACACGTACTTCACCGGGGCCATGCGGACGGGGGGGGCTTCGTCGACCACGCGCGCCGGCTCAGGTTCGGGCTCGGGTTCGGCCTGGGCCATCTCCACCGGATAGGCAGGCTGGGTCCAGTCGGTGCCGATGACGTAGTCCGGGACCTGACCGCCATAGCTGGTCCAAGTGGCGTCTTGCCGGATGCCGGGTCCGAGCCGCTCACCTGACGTCCCCGAGAGCAACTGCGGGCCGTCGAGATCGGTCATTTCGCGGATGTCGGGTTTGGAGACGCCGCCGATGACCAGCCCCGCCACGGTGGCGATGGCCATTCCGTAAAAGGCCTGCCGCAGATCGCGCATCTCTCGACTCCCCTGATTGCTGACTATAGCGCGCGAAAGCCGTTCTGGTTCAGTCAAGGTTGGCGTGTGCCAATACGATGCGAGAGGAAGTGGCCGGTTCGCCGCGCTGACGGCGAACTCGCCCAGCAGGATATGTCGAACCTCTGAAGATTCACCGCCCCGGGAATGTGCCGGTGCCCTGGCTGGCCCTGCTCTTGCGCTGGGCTCAGGCGGACCTGCGTTGTTCCCGCCGGTTCGTCTGCAGGAGATGACCATGACCCTCGAAGTTCTTGAGCAAGAAACCCACGATCCGTTCTTCGACCATTGGGCGCCGATGCTCCTGGTCCACGCCGCCAACGCCGTAGCCTTGGTTCTGCTGGTGCTCTTCTGGCCGGCATTCGCCCTGCTGGACCGCCTGGCAGGCGCCAGGCCCGCCGCCGCCTAGGCGCTCTCCCGCGCCCGCGCGGTGGCCCGCTCGATCAGGTCGGCGATGCGCGGGATGAGCTGGTGCGGCAGGTCGTGGCCCATGCCGGGGATGGTGTGCAGCTCCGCCCCAGGGATGGAGGCGGCGGTGTCCCGGCCACCCTCCACCGGCACCAGCGGATCGGCCTCGCCATGGATCACCACGGTAGGCGCGGTGATCGCGGCCAGCAGCGGACGACGGTCGCCGCAGGCGACAACGGCGGCCATCTGGCGCGCGCGACCCACCGGATAGTAGGCGCGCCGCGCGTCGGCGCGGATCCGCTCGATCAGGATTTCGTCCGGGGTCGGGTAACCGGGACTTCCGATCACCTTGTGGCTCTCCAGCCCGCTCCAGACATGCTTGTCCATATCCACCGCCGGGTCGACGCCCGGCTTGGTGAGGGCCGCCATGGCCTCGGGCTTGGCCGGCGGGACCGCTGGGTTGCCGGTGGTGGACATGATGGAGACCAGCGACGCGGTCTTCTCCGGATGATTGGCGGCCACCAACTGCGCGATCATGCCGCCCATGGAGGCGCCGACGACGTGGGCGCGCTCGACGCCCAGGACCTCGAGCAGGCCGACGCTGTCGCGGGCCATGTCCGCCAGATGATAGGGCACGTCCGGCGTCTGACCGCTCATCAGGGCGGTATAGATGGCCGTCATGTCCGGCTCGCCGTGCTCCTCGAACCGGTGCGAAAGGCCGACGTCGCGGTTGTCGTGGACGATCACGCGGTAGCCCCGGTTGGTGAGCTCGCGGATGAACTGCGGCGACCAGCGGGTCATCTGGGCCCCGAAGCCCATGATCAGCAGGACCGCCTCGCCCTTCTCCGGGCCGTAGACCGCATATTCGAGGGGGATGCCGTTGGCGATGATCTGGGGCATGCGCCCTCCCGAACATGTGAGTGATTGATGATCACTCTGCTTGCGAAGACCCAGGTCCGCAAGGCCACGCAGGGATGCAACTCTTTGCCGCACGACCCGGCAAACAGTTTAGCTTTCCCGGCGACTCAAAGGAGAGTCAAACAGCGTTGATCGGCGTCTTGGCGACGCCTTCCGTCGCTCCCCGGACCTGGCGAGAGCGACCTGGAGAAGACACCATGCGATCGCCCGCCGACATGGACATCGTCCAGATCGACATCAGCACCAAGTGCCATCTGAAGTGCTCCAACTGCACCCGGCTGATCCCGCACCAGACCCAGCGGGCGGACATGGAGCTGGAGACCTTCGAGCGCGCCGTGCAGAGCATGGAGGGCTGGAACGGCCCCAACAAGCTGATCGGCATCATCGCCGGCGAGCCGACCCTGCACGCCAATTTCGAGCAGATCTCGCTGCGCTTCGCCGAGCTGTGGGGCGGAGACAACACCAATAACGGCAAGTTCCCGATCAAGGACTTCAACGACTTCGCCAACGAGCGCCTGTTCGACCGTTCGAACGGCCGCGGCTTGTGGACCAGTCTCGGCGCGGGCTTCTACCGCAACTACGAGACCATCATGTCGGTCTACAGCCACTTCAACACCAACACCCACGAGTCCGCCGGCCAGCACCAGGCGCTGCTGATCACCCGGGCCGATTACATCGCCGCGACGGGGATTTCCGAGCTGCAGTGGGAGCAGAACCGCGACAACTGCTGGGTCCAGAAGCTCTGGTCGGCGACCATCAACGACAAGGGCGCCTATTTCTGCGAGGTCGCCGGGGCCATAGACCGGCTGTACTTCGGCGGGAAACACGCCTGGCCGGTCGAGCACGGCTGGTGGCAGCGCCAGCCGGGCGACTTCGGCGACCAGCTCGAGCTCTGCAACTACTGCGCGCTCGCCCAGCCCGGTCCGTCGCAGCTGGACATCCTGGAGCGCGACATCATCAGCCCGCAGCACCGCGACATCCTGCGCAAGCTGGGCAGCCCGGCGATCAAGAAGCACAACTACGAGATCTTCGATCGCGAACTGCACAAGCAGAAGCGAGAGGTCGAGAGCCGCGACAACTATGTCGGCAATGACGGGGCCGGCCGCCGGGTCGGCATCGGCCACAACTCCACCAAGCCCAAGAAGCTGTCCTGCGTGCTGGTTTCGGTCGGCTATGGCGAAGCCTTGGCCCAGACCCTGCCCCGCAACATCGACCAGTTCGACGACATGATCGTGGTCACCACCTCCACCGACCTGCGCACCCAGGAGGTGGCCGCCGAGCATGGCGCCACGGTGGTGATCTCCGACCGCTGTTTCGATGACGACCACGCCTTCAACAAGGGCAAGATGCTCAATGACGGCCTGGCGGTTCTGAAGGAGCCGGACTGGATCGTCTTCACCGACGCCGACATCGCCGTGAACCCGCAACTGCGCGACGTGATGTTCGGTCATTCCTGGAACCCCGGCTGCCTCTACTTCACCGCGCGGCGCGACAACGCCCCGGTGGAGGGCCAGTTCGACAAGGTGAACCTGGAGCCCAACGGCTACTTCCAGCTGTTCAATGCGCGGGCCAAGGCGATCCGCGACACCTGGCCGAAGATCGTCAGCGAGGACTTCTGCTCGGCCGGCAGCGTCGACACCTGGTTCTTCCAGCAGTGGCCTGTGGCCAACCTTATCGGCATCACCGACATCGAGGTGGACCACATCTCCTCGACCTCGCTGGGCCTGAACTGGAACGGCGTCGATCCGCAGCCGGGCAAATGGCGCCAGCTGGGCATCCTGACCACCAACGGCTTCTCGTCGTTCCTGGGCCTGGAGGCCATGCCGCCGGTGATTAAGCTGACCGACACCAAGTTCGGCCAGACCATCGTCATCGAGACCAAGGACCTGGAGAGCTACGCCCGGATCATCCCGACGGGCCTGGAGTTCCTCGGCAAGGACCTGGGCAAGAGCCACATCCACGTGGCCTTCAAGGACGGCGGGGAGCCCCCGGAAATCTCGACCCTGCCGCCGACCGTGGCGCCCGCGCCCGCGCCGGAGGCTGTGCCGGCCTAGTTCGGTTCCCTTATCCGCAAGGGGAGAAGGATTCGATCTGTCACCCCTTCTCCACGAAGCTGTCGATGACCTTCTTCTCGCCGGCCTTGTCGAAGGCGACGGTGAGCTTGTTACCGTCGACGCCCTTCACCTGGCCGTAGCCGAACTTCTGGTGGAAGACGCGGTCGCCGCGCTTGTAGTCGCTGGCCGCCGAGCTTTCGGCCACCAGGCGGCCCTCGCCCTCGATCACCTGTTGGCGGCCCGGATGGCTGCCCTGGTAGCCGCGCGACTGGGCGCGCTGCCAGCCGGGGGAGGAGTAGCCGGAGCCGAAGGCGGGGGTGGAGTCCCAGGTGCTGCCGTGCTGCTGCTGCATGCCCGGGCCGCCGCCGTAGTAGCCGGTCTCCGAGGACGCCTCGACATTGGCGAGAGGCAGTTCATCGACGAAGCGGCTGGGCAGCTGGCTGGTCCAGCGGCCATAGACCATGCGGTTGGCGACGAAGGAGATGCGCGCCTCCTCCCGCGCCCGGGTGATGCCGACATAGCCGAGGCGGCGTTCCTCCTCGAGGCCCTTCTCGCCGCTCTCGTCCATGCTGCGCTGGGAGGGGAAGACGCCTTCCTCCCAGCCGGGCAGGAAGACCAGGGGAAATTCCAGGCCCTTGGCGGCGTGCAGGGTCATGATCTGCACCGCGTCGGCCTGCGGCCCGCGATCCATGTCCATCACCAGGGAGACGTGCTCCAGATAGGCCTGGAGGGTGTCGAAATTGCCCATCGACTGGACGAGTTCCTTGAGGTTCTCCAGCCGGGTCTGGGCGGTGGGCGTCTTGTCCAGGCGCAAGGCGTCGGTATAGCCGCTCTCCTCCAGCACCTGCTCGGTCAGGCGGGCATGGTGCAGGGTCTCGGCCTGGGACCGCCAGCGGTCGAGGTCGCGCAGGAAGTTGGACAGCGCCGTGCGGGTGCGGGCCGCCAACTCGTCGGTGAGCACCACCTCGCGGGCCGCCGTCATCACCGGCACACCGTTCAGGCGGGCGATCTGCAGCAGCTTCTGGACCGTGGTGTCGCCGATCCCCCGCTTGGGGGTGTTGACGATGCGCTCGAAGGCCAGGTCGTCGTCCGGCGACTGGATCAGCCGCAGATAGGCATGGGCGTCGCGGATCTCGGCGCGCTCGAAGAATCGGGGCCCGCCCACCACCGTGTAGGGGATGGAGAGCAGCACGAAGCGCTCCTCGAAGGCGCGCATCTGGAAGGAGGCGCGGACCAGGATGGCCATGTCGCGGTACTTGCGCGGCTCCTTCTCGGCGCCGCCCTTCTTCGCGCGCTCGATCTCGTCGGCGATCAGCCGGCTCTCGGCCTCGCCGTCCCAGACCCCGCGCACGATGACCTTCTCGCCGCCGTTCTGCTCGGTCCACAGGGTCTTGCCCAGCCGGCCCTTGTTGGCGCTGATCAGGCCCGACGCCGCCGCCAGGATGTGGCTGGTGGAGCGGTAGTTGCGCTCCAGGCGCACCACGGTCGCGCCCGGGAAGTCGCGCTCGAAGCGCAGGATGTTGTCCACCTCGGCGCCACGCCACCCGTAGATCGACTGGTCGTCGTCGCCCACGCAGCAGACGTTCTGGCTGGCCTGGCCCAGCAGGCGCAGCCACAGGTACTGGGCGACGTTGGTGTCCTGGTACTCGTCCACCAGGATGTAGCGGAACCGGCGATGGAACTCGGCGAGCACCTCGGGCTGGCTCATGAAGATGGTCAGGTTGTGCAGCAGCAGGTCGCCGAAGTCGCAGGCGTTCAGCACCCGCATGCGTTCCTGGTACAGGCGGTAGAGGGCCTGGCCCTTGCCGTTCGCGAACTCCTTGCCCTCGTTGGCCGGCAGGCGGTCCGGGGTCCAGCCGCGGTTCTTCCAGTGGTCGATCAGCCCGGCGAGGGTCTTGGGTGTCCAGCGCTTGGCGTCGACGTTCTCGGCTTCCAGCACCTGCTTGATCAGGCGCTCCTGGTCGTCGGTGTCCAGGATCGTGAAGTTCGACTTCAGCCCCACCAGCTCGGCGTGGCGGCGCAGCACCTGGGCGGCCACCGAGTGGAAGGTGCCCAGCCAGCGCAGGCCCTCGGCCTGGGGGCCGATGATGGCGGTGATCCGCTCGCGCATCTCGCGCGCCGCCTTGTTGGTGAAGGTCACCACCAGCAGTTCCCACGGCTTGGCCTTACCGGTGGCCAGGATGTGGGCCAGGCGCGTGGTCAGCACCCGGGTCTTGCCGGTGCCGGCGCCGGCCAGCACCAGGACCGGGCCCTCGGTGGCCTCGACGGCGGCCCGCTGCTCGGGGTTCAGCCCCTCCAGATAGTCGGGGCCATGCACCCGCGCGAGATCGCTGATCCGCGGGGCGGGGAGGGGGGAGTCTTCAAACGAGTCATAGGACGACATTGGAACATATGTAGCACATCGGACCGCCGACTTAAGGGGCCGCGCGCCGTGATCTGCGCCCCAAGGAACCGTGACCACTGGGGTTCGTTGTCTTCCCGACTTTAAACCTGGGAGGCTAAATTGGCTGAGAACTCTGGAAACGGCGGGACGCCCGTCCTGGCCTTCATCGTGGGCGGCCTGCTGGTGGTCGTCGCGGTCATCGGCTTCATGATGTATTCGGGCGGTGGCTTCGGCCAGTCCAAGAGCGTGGACATCAATATCAAGGCGCCCGACATCTCGGCCCCCGCAGCACCGGGCGGCTGAACGTGGCGCAAGGCTCCAACGGGACCGGGCCCTGGCTGGCCTTTCTGGTGGGCGGGCTGATCGTGGCGGTCGCCGTGATCAGCTACTTCGCCTATGCGGGTCGACAGGCCGGGGCGGACCTTGGCCAGAACGTCGACGTCAACCTGACCCTGCCCAAACCGCCACCGATGCCAGACGCGCCAAGGCTCCCCGACGCGCCGATCCCGGTTCCGAAGTGACGCCATGACCGACGATGCGAAAACTCCGCCTCCGGCCGACCACCCGGGCGATCCGATACCCCGCGGGACCAGCCGCAACATCCCGCCGCTGGTCTGGGTGATCCTCGCCCTGCTGGTGGCGGTGACCGCCTGGGCCGCCATCGGGTATGACAAGACCAATGTCACGCCTCAGGGTGAGCCCGTCCCCGCGGTCGAGAACGCCGAAGGTGTGGCGACCGGCAAGGCCCCCTAGCGGCGCGCGAAACCCAGGGCGGCGACCCGGCAGGCCGAGGCCAACGGGCGCTCGCCCCGCGTCTCGTCGAGGCGTGCGATCAGACCGGCCAGGCTCACCGCCTGGTCCTGGGCCATCTCCTCCAGCACCGCCCAGAACTCGGGCTCCAGCGCCATCGAGGTGGCGTGGCCGGCGAGCAGGATCGAGCGTTTACGCAATCTGGGCATTTGCACCCTTAGTCTCAGGTGTCGCGGCGGGGATGCAACATCTTCGAACCAGAGCGCGCTGTCGAAAATCGGGCTTGCCAAAAAATGACGCCGGCGTCACCTTTAATCCGAACATGGTTCGCAAGGTCCCTCCCATGACCACCGCCGTCGTTGACGTTCGCTATTCCACCCAGCCGATGCCCAAGCCCGCCCTGCAGTGGCGCGTGGCGCTCAAGGCCCTGGGTCGCCTTCTGAACGACAAGGAGGCCACCGACCAGGTGTTCGAGATCATGCGGGCCTTGAACGGCACCGCGACCCGCGACGGCTATCTCAAGCTGCTGACCACGCCGCAGGGCGGGCGCATCGCCTATGAGCGTCCCGAACTCGCCGACAAGCTGATGGACGACGCCTGGCTCGACAGCTTCGCGCCCGGCACCGTGGGCGCGGCCTATCGCGACTTCGTGCGCACCGAGCAACTCTCCGCCGAAGGCCTCGCCGAGATCAGCCGCGAGGGCGCGCAGGGCGGCATCGACCTGCAGCACCCCTACGCCTGGATGGGCCGCCGCACCCGTGACGTGCACGACATCTGGCATATCCTGTCGGGCTATCACCGCGACGGCCTGGGGGAGGCCTGCCTGGTGGCGTTCTCCTACGCCCAGACCGGCGGCCTGGGCTGGGCCCTGATCGGTGTCGGCGCGGCGATCCGTTCGCGCAAGGGCGACCAGCCCTACGCCAAGGCGATCTGGCAAGGCTATACGCGGGGCAAGGCGGCTGCCTGGCTGCTGGGCGAGGACTATGAGCGCCTGCTCAACGAACCGCTCGAGGCCGCCCGCAAGCGCCTCAACATCACGTCAGCGACGCGATACATCGCTATTCCGCCGGAGGCTCGCGACTGGAGCTCGGAACAGCTGGCGATGGCCGCCTAGCTCTTGCTCTAACGCCTCGGTCTGGCGCATCCTTCGTGAAAACAAGGGATGGACGCCATGGAAGAGCCCAAGCGCGGACTTGGCGAGGCGATCGCGGCCTTGGGCCGCCTGCGCGCCACCGGCGACACCAAGCATGTGTTCGAGATCACCCGGGCCCTGAGTTCGCGCAAGCCGCCGGCCGGCTATGCCCGCCTGCTGACCACGCCCCAGGGGGGGCGCATGGCCTATGAGCGGGTGGAGCTGTGCGAGCGGTTCGGCGATGACGCCTGGCTGCGGAGTTTCGCGCCCGGCACGGTGGGCGCGGCCTACCGGGACTTCATCGCCCGCAACAACATCTCAGCCGCGGGCCTGGCCGACGCCAGCCAGCGGGCCGCTGTGGGCCAGCCTCAGTACGAGCATCCTCACGCCTGGTACGGCCGCCGCAACCGGGACATCCACGATGTCTGGCATGTGCTGACCGGCTATGGGACCGACGGGCTGGGGGAGGGGTGCGTGGTGGCCTTCTCCTATGCGCAGACCGGCAGCCTGGGCCTGGCCTTCATCGCCCTGCACGTGGCTCGGACGGGCAAGCAGACCCGGCCCGACCTGCCGTTCTTCGCCGCCGTCTGGCGCGCCTACCTGGCCGGACGCCGCGCGGCCTGGCTGCCGGGGGAGGACTATGAGCGGCTGTTCGCCGAGCCCCTGGAGAGCGCCCGTGAGCGGCTGGGGATCAGCCCGCCCGACACATACCGCCAGATCCTGCGCGCCTTCGCGCCCCAGATGGCGGCCGCGGCCTAATCCTCGCGCTTGGCGCCATCCAACAGGCGCACGACCTTCGCGGCCTCAGCCTTCTCGAGGGCCTTCTCGCCCCTGGTGCGCCCGAACTTGGCCCGATTGGCCACCGCCTGCGACTTGGCCTCCTGCTTGGCGCGGGCCTTCTTCGCCTTGTTGAAATTGACGATGTCGTTCATCGCGCCGCCGACTCCCGGGGCTGGATGACCACCGTCGATTCCAGGTGCAGGGGCCGCTCGATGGGGATGGCGTAGGGGGCGCGGCCGGGGAAGACGCAGTTCTGCATGGAGAGCTCGCGGCGCAGGATCCAGCGGGTGATCGGCTGGCCCTGGGCCTTGCAGGCCAGGCCGACGGCCCAGGCCGGGTAGGCGTTGGCGACGGGCCAGGCGAAGCCCATGGCGGGGCCGGCCGCCACGGCCTCGACCGCCGGCGTCACCGCTTCGCCGCGGGAGGCGAAGCTCAGGCGGTCGGGTTGGACCAGCCGCATGGAGAAGCCGCCATAGCCCTTCACATCGTCGCTGCCGCCGAGGCTCAGGCCCGGCGCGCGGGCGGTGATGGTGGTGTCGAACTCGATCCTCTGGCCCGCCGAGGTCGCCGGGCGGACCGTCACCTTGGTGATCTCGCGGGCGACATAGACCAGCTCGGGTTTGGAAGTGACGATCCAGTCGACGTCGACCGTGAGGACGCCCGACCCGTCCGGCTGGCCCTGGAACTTCGTGCCGCGCACGAAGAAGGTCAGGCTCTTCATGAACCAGCCGTCGGCCACCACCTCGTCGCCGAGCCGCACCTGGTGCCAGCTCCAGAACAGGCCGCGCTGGTGCAGGTGGTCGGCGGGTCGATCCTCGGTGAGCACTGCGCCGTCGGGGGCGTAGAGCGGGTGGACGTAGTTGAGGCGGCCAGGCTCGGCCGGGTCATTGGTCCTGGTCCGATAGACCAGCACGGTGCGGCCATTGTCGGTGAGGGTGACGCTGTCGGGCGCTAGCTTGGCGTCGATGGCCGCCTGCGCGGCGACAGGCGCGGACAGGACCAACAGGGCGGCGAGGGCGGAGGCGAACTTGCTCATGAATGCAGCCTAGCTTCTGACAAGACGTCGCGCATCCAGCCGCGGATGAAACTTTGGAAAGCCGGCGTCATGAAACCCCGCCGCGCTCTCAGGGGTTTGTCCCTGACCCAATCCCAGGAGACGCGCATGATCCAGACCTCAGACATCCTCGAACATATGGAAGTCGTCGGCTCGGACGGCGGTCACGTTGGCCGTGTGGACCATGTGCTCGGCACCGACATCGAGCTGGCCAAGATGGATTTCGGGTCGGGGATGAAGCATCACCTGATCCCGCTGACCTGGGTCGAACAGATCATCGACCAGAAGGTGCAGCTCAACATGACCAAGGACGCCGCCAAGGCCGCCTGGCGCGAGAGGCCCTAGCCTTCGAGGTCTGCCTTGCGGAAGGCCGGGTGCAGCGGAACGGCGACTCCCTCGATGCGGGGCTCACCGTCGCCACGCCAGAGGGTGCAGACCACGGCGGTGAGCACCGCCCCCGCGTCGGCCAGATGCGCCGCGGCGTCTCGAACCGCGCCGCCCGTGGAAATCACATCCTCGATCATCACCACCCGGCGCCCTTTGACATCCGAACCCTCGACGGCGAGGCAGGTCCCGTAGGACTTGGCCTGCTTGCGCACGAAGGCGGTGGGGATGCCGCTGATGAGCGACATGGCCGTGGCGATGGGCACGCCGCCCAGTTCCACGCCGGCCAGAATTTCGGTTTCGGCCGGCAGCAGCGGGATCATCGCCTCGGCCACCCGTCTCAGCAGGGCGGGGTCGGCCTCGAAGCGGTACTTGTCGAAATACTCGGTGGCCACCGCGCCCGACCGCAGGACGAAGGATCCCTGCAGCCGGGCGACGGCGTCGATATCGGTCGCGAGCGCGCGCCTGGCGTCCGCGTCCATGCCTATTTCAGCGAGCCGCAGAAGCGCTGGATCCGTCCGCAGGCGTCCTCCAGCACGCTGTTGGCCGTGGCGTAGCTGATGCGGAAGTAGGGCGAGAGGCCGAAGGCAGCGCCAAACACCACCGAGACGCCCTCCTGCTCCAGCAGTTCGACGGCGAAGTCGGCGTCGCTGGCGATGACCTTGCCGCTGGGCGCCGTCTTGCCGATCAGCTTCTCCACCGACGGGTAGACGTAGAAGGCGCCTTCCGGGGTCGGGCAGTGCAGGCCGGCGGCCTGGTTCAGCATGGAGACCACCAGGTCGCGGCGCTGTTCGAACAGCTTGGCGTTGGGCTTGATGAAGTCCTGGGTGCCATTCAGCGCCTCGACCGCCGCCCATTGCGAGATGGACGAGGGGTTGGATGTCGTCTGGCTCATCACCTTGGCCATGGACTTGATCAGCGCCTCGGGACCAGCTGCGTAGCCGATCCGCCAGCCGGTCATGGCGTAGGCCTTGGAGACCCCGTTCATGGTCAGCGTGCGGTCGTACAGCCCGGGCTCCACCTGGGCGATGGTCCAGAACTGGAAGTCGCCGAACACCAGGTGTTCGTACATGTCGTCGGTCAAGATCCAGACGTGCGGATGGCGCAGCAGCACGTCGGCGATCGCCCGCAACTCGGCCTTGGTGTAGGCCGCGCCCGAGGGGTTGGACGGCGAGTTCAGGAACACCCACTTGGTCTTCGGCGTGATGGCCGCTTCCAGGTCAGCGGGCTGCAGCTTGAAGCCGGTGGCGTCTGAGGTGGCCACGGCCTTCGGCGTGCCGCCGGCCAGCAGCACGATATCCCAGTAGCTGACCCAGTACGGGGTCGGGATGATCACCTCGTCCCCGGGGTTCAGGGTCGAGATCATGGCGTTCCAGATCACCGGCTTGCCGCCCGGCGAGACGTTCACCTGAGAGGTCTTGTAGGTCAGGCCGTTCTCGCGCTGGAACTTGCCGACGATGGCTTCCTTCAGCTCCACGATGCCGTCGACATTGGTGTACTTGGTCTTGCCATCGCGGATCGCCTTGATGGCGGCTTCCTTGATGTTGTCGGGCGTGTCGAAGTCGGGCTCACCCGCGGCCAGGGAGATCACATTCCGGCCCTGGGCTTTGAGTTCGCGGGCTTTCGCGTCCGCCGCCAGGGTGGCGGAGGGACTAACGCGGGACAGCGCGGCGGATTCAAGCGACATGGCGGGGAAACTCCCGGTCGAAGGGTTTAAGAAGAACGGGCCGGGGTGTAGCCGAAGGGGGCGCCCAGGCAAAGCCGCGAACCGCGCGGAACAGCCATTCTTCCGCCCGTTTGCCCAAAGGTCACAGGAGCCGTCATGAAACCCGCCCTGATCGCTATCCTCTCGGTGCTATCGGTCGCCGCCTGTCAGCGAAAGGCCGAGGGGCCTCCGCCCCCACCGCCAATCGGCGCGCCGCCGCCCGCGCCGCCCCAGCCGGCCCCGACTCAGGCGTCCTTCATCGGCCGCTGGGCCGCCACGGCCGACCTCTGCGCGACGGGCGCGTGGGTGTTCGACGCCGACCGGGTCTCGACGGCCGGCGAGGTGGGCTGCCGGTTCGGCTCGGTCTCGCCGACCCCCACGGGCTACTTGATCAATGCGAGCTGCACGGCGGAGGGACCGCCGCAGCCCAAGACCTTCACGCTCACCATGCTCGGCGGGACCCCGCCCTCGATGATCGTGGCGGGCGGCCCTTGGTCCGCGCCGGTGACCCTGCACCTCTGCGCAGGCTGAACCCGGCTTGACCGTCGCGCGGCGATGGGCGACGGCAGGCCATGCGTCGCCTTTTCCGCTTCGTGACCGAAATGGACGCCCAGGCGTGGCGAACGCTGGCGGTGTCCTTCGTGCTGTTTGGCGGGGTGGGGATCGTCTTCCTGTTCGGCGCCCAGGTGCTGGGCTTCAACGGCGAGGCCACGGTCGAGCAGTGGCTGGGAACCGCAACCGGACCCTGGGCCCTGCCGGCTGCGGTGGCGGCCTTCGCCCTCCTGGCCTTCATCGGCGTGCCGCAGTTCATGCTGATCGCCGCCGCCGTGGTGGCGTTCGGCCCCTGGACCGGGTTCGCCTACAGCTGGATCGGCACCATGGTGTCCTCGCTGGTGGGCTTCTATCTGGGTCGCTTCGCCGGGGCCCGCGCCCTGCAGACCATTTCCGGCGAGAGCATGCAGCGGTTCATGGGGCTGGTGGGCCGCAACGGATTTCTGGCGAGCCTGATCGTGCGGCTGGTGCCCTCGGCGCCCTTCATCGTCGTCAACATGGCCGCGGGCGTCACGCCGATGCGCGTCATCCAGTTCGCCGCCGGGACGGCCATCGGCATCATCCCGAAAATCGCGCTCACCGCCTTCGCCGGCAACTCCATCGTCCAGGCCATGAAGGGCGGGAGCACCAGGCACATCGTCTGGCTGGTGGCTGTCGCCGCCCTCTGGATCGCCATCGGCTGGTTTGCACGCCGCTGGCTGAAGTCGCGGGAGACTGACAAGCCATGATCAAGCTCTATTCCTTCCCCGGCACCATCAGCCTTGCGGTCCACATCGCCCTGGAAGAGGCCGGCGCTGACTACGAGCTGGTGAAGGTCGACTTCCTGAAAGACGAGCAACGCTCGGCCGAGTACCTCGCCATCAACCCCAAGAGCCGGGTGCCAGCCCTGGTGACCGAGCGGGGGGTGCTGACCGAGGCGCCCGCCCTGATGACCTATGTCGCCCAGGCCTATCCGGAGGCGAACCTCGCGCCGCTGAACGACCCCTTCGCCCTGGCCCAGGTCCAGGCCTTCAACACCTATCTCTGCAGCGCCGTCCATGTCGCGGCGGCCCACCGCCATCGCGGCTATCGCTGGGCCGACGACCCGGTCGCTCTGGCCGACATGCGCCGCAAGGCGCCCCTTGCGGTGGCCGAGCATTTCACGCTGATCGAGACGGAATATCTCGCCGGACCCTGGGTGATGGGAGCCGACTACACGATCTGCGATCCCTATCTCTTCACGCTCACCGGCTGGCTGCCGCGCGATGGGATCGACATGGCGCAGTTTCCGAAGGTCTCCGAGCACTTCGCGCGGATGGGCGAGCGGCCCGCCGTGAGGAGAGTTCTTGCGCAACTGGCCGCCTGAGGGCCGTCAGACGCAAGACTCTTGCGGTGAAGCCGCAGATTCTATAGATCGTGTCCGCATGCACTCGCACCTGCACAGCCAGCTTCTTCTTACGCTGGGGCTTAGCCGCCCCTGGGCGCCCCTGTAGCTGCGCATCTTCGCGGCCGGGCGCTTAGGGGATGACCCCGACGCTCGAGCCTTCTAAAACACCCCCGCGAAGAATGAAGTGATCCCATGACCGTATCTCCCGCCGACCAGGCCCCGTCCGCCAATGACACCGTTCGCAAGGAAAGCGACCGGGTCATCGTCTTCGACACCACCATGCGCGACGGCGAGCAGTCGCCCGGCGCGTCCATGTCGCTGGACGAGAAGCTGGAACTGGCCAAGATCCTTGAAGAGATGAGGGTCGATGTCATCGAGGCCGGCTTCCCCATCGCCTCCAACGGCGACTTCGAGGCGGTCCGCAGAATCTCCGAGATCGTCACCGAGAGCACCGTCTGCGGCCTGGCCCGGGCCGGCGTGGCGGATATCGAGCGCGCCGCCGAGGCGATCCGCCCGGCCAAGCGCGGCCGCATCCACACCTTCCTGTCCACCAGCCCCAGCCACCGTGACCACATCCTGCGCGCCAGCCAGGAAGACATCCTGGAAATGATCACCAAGTCGGTGACCCACGCCCGCAACCTGTGCGGCGATGTGGAATGGTCGGCCCAGGACGCCACCCGCACCGAGCAGGACTTCCTGCGCCGCTGCGTCGACGCCGCCATCAAGGCCGGCGCCGGCACCGTGAACCTGCCCGACACGGTGGGCTATTCGTATCCCAGCGAGTACGCCGACATCTTCCGCGACATCCTGGAGAACGTGGACGGCGCCGATCGCATCATCCTGTCCACCCACTGCCACAACGACCTGGGCCTGGCCGTCGCCAACAGCCTGGCCGGGGTGCAGGGCGGGGCGCGCCAGGTCGAGGTGGCGATGAACGGCATCGGCGAGCGCGCCGGCAACGCAGCCCTGGAAGAGGTCGTCATGGCCCTGAAGGTGCGCGGCGACCAGCTGCCCTACTTCACCAATATCGAGACCCAGCACATCACGCGGGCCAGCCGCTACACCTCGGCCATCACCGGGTTCCCGGTGCAGTTCAACAAGGCGATCGTCGGCAAGAACGCCTTCGCCCACGAGAGCGGCATCCACCAGGACGGGATGCTGAAGGATCGCGGCACCTACGAGATCATGAGCCCTGAGACCGTCGGCCAGGGCGCTTCGAACCTGGTGATGGGCAAGCATGCCGGCCGGGCGGGCTTCCGCGAGAAGCTGAAGGAACTGGGCTACGAGCTGGGCCAGAACGCCCTGAACGAAGCCTTCCAGCGCTTCAAGGATCTGGCTGACAAGAAGAAGCACGTCTTCGACGACGACATCATCGCCCTGGTGGACGATGCCCTGGCCAGCGGCGCCGACCGCATCCAGGTCAAGCACCTGCGCGTCGTAGCCGGCACCGAGGGCCCGCAGCAGGCCGAGCTGACCGTCACGGTCGATGGCGTCGAGAAGTCGGGCGCCGCCACCGGCGACGGGCCGGTGGACGCGGTGTTCAACGCCATCCACCAGGTCGTCCCGCACACCGCCATCCTGCGCCTGTTCCAGGTGCACGCGGTGACCGAAGGCACCGACGCCCAGGCCCAGGTCTCGGTGCGTCTGGAGGAGGACGGTCGGATCGCCACCGGCCAGGCCGCCGACACCGACACCCTGACCGCCTCGGCCAAGGCCTATGTCAACGCGCTGAACAACCTTCTGGTCCGCAAGGAAAAGAGCGCGCCGGACGCCATCGCCAGCGGGTTCTGACCGCCCCCCGTTTCTCGGGACAATCTGCGAATTTCCCGCCCCCGTCCGCGACGGGGGTGAGCGGGGGTCTGCGACATGCTCTGGATATTGCTGACGGCGGCGGCCGCGCCGCTGCAGGTGGCGCGCAACGCGTTGCAGCGCGGACTGGTTGCGGACGCCGGGCCCTGGGGCGCGACTCTCGTGCGCTTCCTGTTTGGCCTGCCGTTCTCGCTGCTGATCTTCGCCGTGGCAGCCTTCCTGACCCCAGACGCGGACCCGCGTCTGTCGGCGCGCTTCGTCATCGCCGTGACCGCCGGCGCCATCGCCCAGGTGTGCGCCACCGCGGCCCTGCTGATGGCCATGCGTCACTCCGGGTTCGCGGTGGCGACCTTCATGCAGCAGGCGTCGCTGCCGATCGCCGCCATCATGGGCTTTGTTCTGTTCGGCGACCAAATGAGCGCGGTTCAGTGGGCCGGGCTGGCGGCCACAACCGTCGGCCTGCTGGTCCTGTCCTGGCCGCGTGGCGCTGACGCGGTCACCGGCGCCCTGAGCGGCTCGCTGTTTGGCCTGGCGTCGGGCGTCGCCTTCGCCGTGGCGCTGAACGGCTACCGCCAGGCCGGTATGGCGCTGGACCCCGACCATCCGATCTATTCGGCGACGGCGGCCCTTTGCGTCGCCCAGACCCTGCAGTCCATCGTGCTCAGCGCCATCCTGGCCGTCACCCGGCCTCAGGCGCTGCGGTCGGTGCTGGGGTCGTGGAAGCAGTCGCTGGGGGCGGGGTTCTTCGGCACCGCGGCCTCGGCCTGCTGGTTCTCGGCCCTGGCCCTGGCTCCAGCCGGCCAGGTGCGCGCCATAGGCGTGATCGAGGGGCCGATCGCGGCGGCGGCGGGACGCCGGCTGTTCAAGGAGAAGCTGACCCTCGTCCAGATCGCCGGAGGCACGGCGACGGCCATCGGTGTGGTGATGACAGCCCTGGGGTAAGCCGCGCTATGCTGGGCCATCCGCCGACAGAGCGGGGAGGGAACACGCCATGATCTTCGACCTCGACGCCCATACAGAGGCCCTGCACCGCGACGGCTACACGGTGATCGAGGACTTCTGTGACGCAGACACCCTGGCGTCCATCCGCCGGGGTCTGGCGCCGCACATGGAACAGCACCGGGGCCGCAACGACTTCGAGGGTTTCGCCACCGAGCGGGTCTACACCCTGGTGGCGCGGGGCAAGGTGTTCGAGCAGGTGACCGAGGACGCGCGGGTGCTGGCCCTGCTGGACCGCTTCCTGCAGCCGGGCTACCTGCTCTCGGCCAGCCAGGCGATCTGCATCTATCCGGGGGAGACGGCGCAGGCGGTGCATACCGATGACGGCTTCTACCGCCTGAAACGGCCACGCCCGCCGGCCTCGATGAGCCTGATCGCGGCGGTGGACGCCTTCACCACCGAGAACGGCTGCACCGAGGTGATCCCCGGCAGCCACCTGTGGAGCGACGAGGAGGTGGCGGCGCTGAAGCCGTCGGATCTGCCGGGCCTGTTGAAGCCAATGGTCATGCCGGCCGGCGCCGCCATCGTCTTCCAGGCCACCCTTCTGCACCGGGGCGGGGCCAACCGCAGCAAGGCGCCGCGCCAGGCCTTCACCAACCAGTATTGCGAGCCCTGGGGCCGGACCCAGGAGAACTTCTTCCTCGGCGTGCCGCAGGAGCTTGTGAAGACCATGTCGCCGCGCCTGCAGCGCCTGCTGGGCTACGACATCTGGCCGCCCTTCATGGGCCACGTGACGGCGTCGCATCCGTTGAAGACCCTGGAGGACGGCTATGTCGCTCCGGTGCTGGTGGATCGGGTCGTCGAGAGCTAACCTAGCGTCAAGCGCCGCCGAAGAGCGGCCCACTTCCGGGAGCGAAACATGAGCCAGGCCGCCGAGTCCGTTGAAATCTCCGGCGAATTCCGCCGCCCGCGAAACCTCGCCCAGGAGATCAAGGGCTCGATCCACGACGACGCCACCGCCTCCAAGCTGGGGTTCCGGGGCGGGACGGTGGCCGGGTCGGTCCACATGGATCAGTTCGTACCGGCGCTCTTGGAACTCTATGGGCCGGACTGGTTCCGCAGGGGGACCCTGTCCCTGACCTTCAAGCACGCCACCGTCGACAACGAGGCGGTGCGGGTGTTCGCTCAGCCTGGCGAGGCGCGCGCACGGCTCTGGATGGAGAACGAGGCCGGCGACATCGTGGGCGAGGGGACCGGCTCCTGCGGCGGGCCCGACCTGCAGAGCGAGGTCCGCCAGCGGCTCGAGGGCCAGGGGATCGTGGGCGCCGAGACCCTGCGGATCCTCGGCAAGCTCAAGCTGGCGCCCATGGGGGAGGACGTCATTGTCTCGGCCTCCGCCACCAAGCGCCTCGACACCATCACAGAGCCCCTCCCCGCCTATGAGGGCAAGGACGAGCGGTTCGCGGGCAGCGTCCTGCCGCCTTCGGCCTGCGTGCAGCTGTTCTGCAGCGTCCAGCGCCAGCGCCTCGACCTGGACGGCCCTGCGGTGGGGCTCTACGGCGCCATCGAGATCGAATATATCGACGGCCCGCTGCTGGCCGACACCGAGTACAGCTCCCACGCCCGGATCCTGGCGCTCAGCGAAAGCCCGAAGACTGAGAACCTCTGGTGGGAGGTGGTGCTGAGCGATCCCCGGAGCGGCCGTGAAGTCGCCCGGATGCTGCAGTATCTGCGGTTCCTGAAGGGCTCGTCCAAGCTATATGGCTGAGGGGCGAGCGGGGCGCGTCGAGAGTTGATTCAAGGATTTTCGTGAAGCCTACCCGCCGGATCGCCATCATCACCGCCGGGGCCTGGATGCTTGCCTGCCCCTCTGCGCTCGCCGCCGACAGGCCGGTGACCGTGTTCGCCGCGGCCTCGCTGAAGAACGCCCTGGACGAGGTGGGGGTCGCCTATGCCGCCAGGACCGGAGGGGCGGCGCGGTTCTCCTATGCCGGCTCCCCGGCCATCGCCCGCCAGATCGAGCAGGGCGCGCCCGCCGACATCTGTATCTCCGCCGACAGCGACTGGATGGACTACCTGGCCGGCAAGGCCCTGATCGTCCCTTCCAGCCGGCGAAACCTGCTGACCAACCGCCTGGCCCTCATTGCACCGGCGGACGCCAAGGTGAGCCTGAAGGTCACCCGGGGCATGCCGTTGGCCAAGGCCCTGGGGGGCGGCCGGCTCGCCGTCGCCGGACCGGATGTCCCCGCGGGCAGGTACGCCAAGGCCTCCCTGACGAGCCTGGGTGTCTGGAATAGCGTCTCGGGCAAGCTTGCCCAGGCCGAGAACGTCCGCGCCGCCCTGCAGTTCGTGGCGCGCGGCGAGAGCCCCTATGGGATCGTCTACGACACCGACGCCAAGGCCGAGCCCCGGGTGAAGATCGTCGGCCTGTTCCCCGAGGCCAGCCATCCGCGCATCGTCTATCCGGCCGCCCTGGTGGCTGGCGGACGTAACCCGCGGGCGGCCGCGTTCCTGAAGTTCCTCAGCGGGCCCGAGGCTCGGGCGGTGTTCAGGAAGCACGGGTTCGTCGTGCTGGCGCGTCGCTGACTACTGCGCCTCGAAGAACGCGTCCGGCCCCTCGACCTCGATCAGCTTGCCACGCCGGATCTCGACGAACCGGGTGGCCGCCGCCCGGGTGAAGTAGCGGTCGTGGGAGACGAACAGGCAGGCGACGTCGGAGGCCTCAAGCTGGGCCTCCAGCGCCTCCTGGCCCTCGATGTCCAGGTGGTTGGTGGGTTCGTCCAGCAGGTAGAGGTTGGGCTTGGCCAGCTGCATCTTCAGGAAGGTCAGGCGCGCCCGCTCCCCGTGGCTGAGGTCGGCGATCGGCCCCTTGATGCGGTGATAGGGAAAGCCCGCCTTGGCCAGCAGGGCGTTGGCGTCCTTGGTCGTCGCCCCATCGGCGGCGGTCAGGTAGTCCAGCAGGCTGGTCCTCAGGGGCAGCTCGGCCATCTTCTGATCGAAATAGACCAGGCGGGCCTGCGGGTTGAACCGCACCGGCGCCTGGCCGTCATAGTGTTCCTGGTCCGGGTCGTACGCGCGGGCGAGCGCATTGAGCAGCATCGACTTGCCGGCCCCGTTGACACCGAGGATGGCGATGCGGTCGCCGGCGGCCACGTTCAGCCGCTCGATGGTGAACAGCTTGCGGCTGCCGTCGGGCACGGTGACCGTGTGGCCCTGGACCCGCAGGGCGACCTTGGCGTCGATCTCGCCGTCATGCAGCTCCAGCCGGCGCTCGCGAGCGACATAGCTCTCGGTGCGCTCGGTCTCGATGCGGTCGATGCGCTTTTCGGTGGCCTTGGCGCGCTTGTGGAAGGCGTCGTTCTTCACGCCCCAGACCCGGTAGCGGGCCGCGACCTTCTCCAGCCGCTCAATTTCCTTCCCCTCCAGTTGCCGGCGGACGGCGTCGGCGGCGTCGCGGTGCAGGAGCTGTTCGCGGGCGCGGCTGAAGGGCACGCTGAAGGAATGGGCCCCATCCGAGCGCAGGAAGATGGTCCGCGTGGTGGTCCGCTCCAGGAACTCCCGGTCGTGGCTGACGATCAGCATGGGCAGACGGTCGTCGTCGGCCAGCCAGCTCTCCAGGGTGTTGATGTTGGAGAGGTCCAGGTGGTTGGTCGGTTCGTCGAGGATCAGCAGGTCGGGTTCGGCCAGCTTGGCCGCCGCGGCGATCAGCATCAGCCGTTGCCAGCCGCCGCTGAGGGAGCCGAAGGCCTGCTGCGCGGTCTCGTAACTGACCCCGATCTCGTCCAGCAGGACATCGACCTTCCAGTCCTCGCTGCCGTCGGCGAGGGGCAGGGCGCTTTCCAGCACCTCGCGCACGGTCTTTTCGGAAAGGCCCGGCGGCACGTCCTGAGGCACGTAGCCAATCTTCAGGCCGCGGGACTTGATGATCTGGCCCTCGTCCAGCTCCAACTCACCCAGCAGGCATTTGAGCAGCGTCGACTTGCCCGCGCCGTTCTCCCCCACCAGGGCGGTCCGCGCCGCATCAAGCTGCAGGCTCACCCCCTCGAAGACCTTGCTGGCCCCGTAAAGGAACCGCGCCTTCTCGACCCCGAGGACCGCCTGACCGGACATGTGAGCGCCCTCCGGCCGCAAGCTTCAGTGGACGAGGGTTCTAGTCCCCGCGCGCCCGCGAAGCTGTCACTCCGAAGCGACACAGGCCAGCCATCTTGAACGCTCACTCAGCCCGTCAGCGCCGGGCGCCCGATCGGTGTTCGCCCCGCCATCATCCATTGGGCGGCTTCACCAGAACGTGTGCGGGTGGCGCGGTGACGCGGTTTAGCTGCGGCTGTCATTAAGCCTTGAAATCAACCCATTGGCAGGGCACACGCATGGGGTCCTGCAAGCGGAGGCTGAAGCGCTGGGCGGCTTGATTCGTCAGGTCGCTTGAGTGAAGCGTCTCAAGTCTTCGCAGACCCGCAGTCACCGTCTCCCACCCTCCAGGGCTCTGCATGATCTCGTCCCTCTTCGGCGCCATCTCCAACGATATCGCCATCGACCTCGGCACCGCCAACACCCTCATCTACATGAAGGGCAAGGGCATCGTGCTGAACGAGCCCTCGGTGGTGGCGTTGCGCAATGTCGGCGGCCGCAAGATCGTCCATGCCGTGGGCATAGAGGCCAAGCAGATGCTGGGCCGCACGCCCGGCCACATGGAGGCCATCCGCCCCATGCGCGACGGGGTCATCGCCGACTTCGAAGTCGCCGAGGAGATGATCAAGTACTTCATTCGGAAGGTTCACAACCGCAAGGGCTTCGTGAACCCCAAGGTCATCGTCTGCGTGCCGTCCGGCGCCACCGCGGTGGAACGCCGCGCCATCAATGACAGCTGCCTCAACGCCGGCGGACGCCGCGTGGGCCTGATCGACGAACCCATGGCCGCGGCCATCGGCGCCGGCCTGCCGATCCATGAGCCGACCGGCTCCATGGTCGTCGACATCGGCGGGGGCACCACCGAGGTGGCCGTGCTGTCCCTGTCGGGCATCGTCTATTCGCGTTCGGTCCGCGTCGGCGGCGACAAGATGGACGAGGCGATCATCAGCTACATGCGCCGCAACCATAACCTGCTGATCGGCGAGACCACCGCCGAGCGCATCAAGAAGGAGATCGGCACCGCCCGGGCTCCGGCCGACGGCGAGGGCCTGTCCATCGAGGTCAAGGGCCGCGACCTGATGCAGGGCGTGCCGCGCGAAGTGCGCATCAGCGAGAAGCAGGCGTCGGACTCCCTGGCCGAGCCGGTGGGTCAGATCGTCGAGGCGGTGAAGATGGCCCTCGAAGCCACACCGCCGGAACTGGCTTCCGACATCGCCGACAAGGGCATCATGCTGACCGGCGGCGGCGCCCTGCTGCGCGGCCTGGACGCCGAGATTCGCGATCACACCGGCCTGCCGGTGACGGTGGCCGACGACCCGCTGTCCTGCGTGGCGCTGGGCTGCGGCAAGGTGCTCGAACATCCCAAGTGGATGAAGGGCGTGCTCGAATCGACGCTGGCGTAATACTTGCAAATCGGCGTGGGGAAACGGGGCGTCCCGTCACCCTGAGGACGGGCGGCTAGGTGGCTTTTCGAGAAAGTCCGTTTGGCGAACTGAAGGTGCCGTTGGCCTGGACAGCCGCGGTGGCCCTGATCGTGGCCGTCGTCGTCGCCGTCGCCCTGCTGATGTCCGACCGCCGCGAGACCTTCCAGTCCGAAGCCTATGGCGTGACCCGCCAGGTGGGGGACGCGGTCGCCGCGCCCGTCAGCGGCGCGCTCGCGGCGCCCGGCCGCTGGACGGGCCTGGGCATGGAGAACATCCGCGACTACCTGTTCGCGGTCTCCGAGAACCGCAAGCTCAAGGCCGAGCTCAAGGAAGCCCGCCAGTGGCGCGATGTGGCCATTGCGCTGCGCGACACCAATGATCGCTACAAGTCGCTGCTCGGCCTCAAGACCGAGCCTCCGATCCCGATGGTCGCCGCCCGGACGGTGAGCGACAGCCGGGGCCCCTTCGCCAACACTCGCCTGGCGAACGCCGGCGTCGAGAAGAACATTCAACCGGGCAATCCGGTGATGAGCGAGAGCGGGCTCGTCGGCCGGATCATCGGGGTGACCCGGGGCGCCAGCCGCATCCTGCTGCTCACCGATATCGCCTCGCGCACCCCGGTGATGATCGACCGCACCAATGCGCGCGCCATCCTGACCGGTGACGGCGGCCCCAATCCGAAGCTGGAGTACCTGCGCGGCAAGGAACCGGTGAAGCAGGGCGACCGGGTGCTGACCTCCGGCGACGGCGGCGTGCTGCCGCGCGGCCTGCCGGTGGGGGTGGCCGTCAAGGGGCTGGACGGTCGCTGGCGGGTGATCCTGGCCTCAGACGCCGCGCCCATCGACTTCGTCCGGATCCTGCTCTTCCAGGACTTCTCGCAGCTTGAGAAGGCCCAGAAGGAGGAGCTGGACAAGATGCCGCCGCCGCCGCCCTCCGGACCTGTCGAAGGGGTTGGCGCGCCTACCACGCCTGGCGCGCTCCCGGCCAAACCGCCGACCACATTCACGGCCACCACGGTCACGCCACCGAAGCCCGCCCCGGCCAGGCCGACGACGCCGAAACCCGCGCCGCCAAAACCGAAGCCCGCGGTCAAGCCGGCCCCGCCGCCGCCGGCCGCCGTGACGCCGGCCCCCACGGCGAGCGCGCCGGCGGAGGTGCCATTTTGAGCCTCTCGGCCGCCCGTCCTCTGGATCCGTGGCGCTGGCTTGGCTTTCCCATGCTGCAATGCCTGGGCTGGACCCTACTGTTCGGCATCCCCCTGCGGGTCTTCGGCCTGCAGCTGCCTGAGCCGGTGTTCTGCATGGTCCCGGCCTTCGCCTGGGCGGTGATCCGGCCCTCGATCATGGCGCCCTTCGGCGTCCTGCTGATGGGGCTGATCCTCGACATCTTCTGGGGGTCGCCGGTGGGACTTTGGGCGCTGTCGCTGCTGACCGCCTATGGCGTCGTCCTGCTCTCCCGCAACTGGATGGTGGGCCAGAGCCGGCCGATGATGTGGGCCTGGTTCGCCGCCGCCTGCGCCATCGCCAGCCTGGCTGGGTTCCTGTTCACCCGGCTGGACGCCCGGGCTTCGCCCAGCCTGATCGCGGTGGCCTGGCAATTCCTCGCCACAATACTGCTCTATCCCTTCGCCCACAGGCTCATCGACAGGTTCGAAGACGCCGATGTGCGGTTCCGTTAGGACATCGGGCGCATGAGCGAGCCCTCTATCTTCTTTACCGAGGTCAATGAGCGGCAGGGGGTCTTCCACCGCCGAGCCTTCCTCATGGGCGGCCTGTCGGGCCTGGGCCTGCTGGCGCTCACCGGCCGCCTGGCCCACCTCCAGCTCGTGGAGGCGCAGCGCTATGAGAAGATGTCGGCCTCCAACCAGTTCAACTTCCGGCTGGTGCCGCCGCCGCGGGGGCTGATCGTCGACCGCAACGGGGTGGTCCTGGCCTCGAACCGCCCGAACTTCCGCCTGCTGGTGGCCAAGGACGGCAAGATGGATCCCGAGGGCACGGTGAAAACCCTCGCCCACTTCGTGCCCCTGGACGCCGAGCGCCAGGCCCGCCTGACCAAGGACCTGATCCGCGCCCCGAAGCGCTCGCCGGTGTCGGTGATGGAAGACATGAGCTGGGAGCAGTTCTCGGCCATCAATGTGCGCGCCCCCGAATTGCCCGGCGTCACCGCCGACATGGGCGAGGTCCGGGTCTATCCGCACGGCGGGGCCTTCGCCCACGTGATCGGCTACGTCGCCAAGGTGAACCGCGAAGATATCCAGCCCACGGGCCCGAATTCCGAAGCCATCATGCTGCACCCCGGCTTCCGGATCGGACGCCAGGGGGTGGAGAAGGCCTTCGACCTGCGCCTGCGCGGCCGGCCCGGCGCCCAGAAGGTCGAGGTCGACGCCAACGGCCGTGAGGTTCGCCAGGACTCCGAAGGCGATATCCCCGCCACCCCCGGCGCCGAGATCCAGCTCTCCCTCGACGCCGACATCCAGACCCGGGCGCTGGAGGTGATGGGCGACGAGAGCGGGGCGGTGGTCATGCTCGATTGCCGGACCGGCGACGTGCTCTGCAT
Organism: Phenylobacterium ferrooxidans; assembly: GCF_042714595.1. Classification (NCBI taxonomy): domain Bacteria; kingdom Pseudomonadati; phylum Pseudomonadota; class Alphaproteobacteria; order Caulobacterales; family Caulobacteraceae; genus Phenylobacterium; species Phenylobacterium ferrooxidans. Next base: position 45,370 of record NZ_JAOTJD010000042.1, read on the forward strand.
GGCCTCGGCGCCCAGCTTTGACGCCAACCGCTTCGTGCGCGGCATGACCCGGCCCGAATACCAGGCCCTGGCCAACTACGAGCGCAAGCCCCTGCTGGACAAGGCGATGTCGGGCCTCTATCCGCCCGGTTCGACCTTCAAGCCGACGGTGGCCCTGGCCGCCCTCGAAGCCGGCATCAATCCGGAAGCACGCATCCACTGCTCGGGGGGCTGGTACTTCGGCGGTCGGACCTGGCGGTGCTGGAAGCATGGGGGGCACGGCTCCCAGAACATGCACGACGCCATCAAGAACTCCTGCGACGTCTACTTCTACCAGACGGCCCTGCGGATCGGGCCTGATCCCATCGCGCGCGCGGCCCACGCCCTCGGCTTCGGCCAGACCTTCGACCTGGGAATTCCGGGACAGAAGAAGGGGATCGTGGGCTCCAAGGAGTGGAAGCGGAAGGCGGTGAAGCGTGAACCTGTGTGGCAGCCCGGCGACTCCGTCAGCTACGGCATTGGCCAGGGCTATGTGAACGTCAACGCCCTGCAACTGGCGGTGATGACCGCGCGCCTGGCCAACGGTCGCAAGGCCCTGAACCCGCGCCTGGTCCGCTCGATCGGCGGCAAGGAGTTGCCCAGCGGCGCCGCGGTGCCCGACCTGCCCTTCCAGCAGGCGCATATCGACTATGTGCGCGGCGCGATGATCGCCGTGGCCAACGACGTCACCGGCACCGCCTATCGCCAGAGCCAGCTTGGCCTGGGGGACGTGATGATGGCCGGCAAGACCGGCACCGCCCAGGTGCGCAGTTATGACGGCGTGGCCGACCGCAACTCCGCCAGCGTCCAGTGGAAGCTGAAGGACCACAACCTGTTCGTCGCCTTCGCCCCCTATGACGCGCCGCGCTATGCGCTGTCGGTCATCGTCGAGCATGGCGGCCTGGGCGGGGCCACGGCCGGCGCACCGCGCGCCCGCGAGGTGATGCGCGTCGCCCTGCTGAAGGACCCCGAGATCCGCGCCCGGATCGAGAAACCCCTGCCCATGCCCGAGCTCACCCCCGATGGACTTGCCGAGGGCGCCGCGCCA
>NZ_JAOTJD010000043.1:0-44748 GCF_042714595.1 Phenylobacterium ferrooxidans
CAAGACCAAAATCAAGCGGGCCGGATGGGATGACGCCTTCCTCTTCTCAATGCTCGGTCATATGCGATAGCCCTGCCCTTGCGGGGGAGGGGGACCGGCGCAGCCGGTGGAGGGGGCGCGACCGGGCGCTGAGCTTGAGGCTCGCCCCCTCCACCACCCTGCGGGCGGTCCCCCTCCCCCGTTCCCGATGGTCACAGGGGAGGAAGGGAAGCGGAGAGCTCACGGCGCTTTCTCGACATGGGCCTTGAAGGCGATCAGCTGTTCGCTCCACAGCCTCTCGCTCTCCTCCAGCCAGCGCAGCAGATGCACCATGGGTTCGGGCCTCAGGGCATAGATGCGCACCCGCGCATCGAAGGGGGGATGGGACTCCTCCACCAGGCCGCTCTCGCGCAATGTGCGCAGGTGGCGGCTCATGGCGGGACCCGGCAGGCCGACCTCGCGCGCCAGTTCCCCGGCCTGGCGCGGCCGCTGGCTCAGCAGGTCCACCACCTGGCGGCGGTGGGGATCGGCCAGGGCCGCAAGCGTCCGGTCGAGGGCGGCTGTGGCGGCCAAGTCAGACCCAGCCCGTGATCTTCAGCCCGCTGGTCGCCTCGGCCTCCTCACGGCTCACCACCTGGACGGTCTGCGACACGTTCCAGATGTGCCCTTCCGGATCGCGGCAGCGATAGGTGCGGTCGCCATAGAACTGGGTCGCGGGCTCCGCATGGATCTCGGCGCCGGCGGCCCGAGCCCGCGCGTAATGGGCGTCGATATCGTCATCGATCTGGATGCTGACCGTCTGGGTGTTCTTGCCGCCGATGGACTTGGGGCTCTTGTGATCCTCCGTCCATTCCGTGCCGATCATCACCATGCTGTCGCCGAAACTCAGCTGCGAGTGGGCGACGCCGCCGTCGGCATCCTCCAGCAGCATGGTCAGCTCGAAGCCGAAGGCCTTCTGCAGCCAGTCGATGGCCGCCCTGGGGTCCTGGTAGAACAGGGCCGAACTCATCCGGGCCATGCGCGTCTCCTCTAGAGCGAAGTGCTGATGTCGTGGCCGGTGGCCTTGGCCACCTCGTCGCGGGTGGGCGCCGCCACGGTCTGGCCGAAGGACCAGGGATGGTCCTCGAGATCGAGGCAGGTGTAGACCCGGTCGCCGTAGGGCTGGGTTTCCGGTTCGCGCTCGATACGCGCGCCGGCCGCCCGCGCTCGCGCGCAATGGGCATCGAGCCCCTGGCCAAGTTGCACGTGGACCGACTGGGTGGCGCGGCCGCCGAAGGCGATCGGGGTTGTGGCCTTGTCGCGCGGCGGACCGACCACCATCACCAACCCGCCCTCGAGGCTGGTCTCGGAATGCACCACCCCGCCTTGCCCGTCGTCCACCACCAGGGTGGTCTCGAAACCGAAGGCCTTTTCCAGCCAGGCGAGGGCCGCCCGGGGTTCGCGATACCAGATGACCGGGCTGATGGCGGGACGCATGTCAGCCTCCCACCTTGAAGGTCAGGCCGGTGGCGGCCTCCATCTGCGCCGTCGGGACCTTCTCCAGGTCCTGGCGGAAGCTCCAGACGTGCCCCTCGGGGTCCATGGCCCGGTAGGACCGGGCGCCATAGAACTGGTCGGCGGGCTCCTCGGTGATCCTTGCGCCGGCGGCCCGGGCGGTTTCGCAGTGCTGGTCCAGCCCACTCTCCAACACCACCCAGATGAACTGCGTCCCCTGCCCCTCCAGCGACGCCGGGCTGCGCATGCGCGCCCCGCCCAGTTGCGGCCCGGCCCACTCCCCGGCCACCCCGATGGGGCAGTCGTGGAAGCTCATCTCCGCATGGGCGACATTCCCCTCGGCGTCGGTAAGGAGCAGGCTGACCTCAAAGCCGAAAGCCTTGGCCAGCCAGTCGAGGGCCGCCTTGGGATCACGATAGACGACCGTGGGACTGAAGACGGCTTGACCCATGATGGCCTCCCGGATTTATATTCTCATATCCTAAATATTTCTACATTTACGCAATTATCTGTCAAGCGCCCGCTTCAGCCCCGACAGCTTCCCGTCACTCTTCTCCGGCGTGACCCCGAGCAGTCGCGCCACGAGGGGATAGACGTCCACGTTGTCCGCGGTGCGCAGTTTCACGCCGCGACGGATATGCGGCCCCTGGGCCACGAGCACGGCGGCCATCTCGGGCGCGTAGGGATCGAAGCCGTGGGCGCCGCCCTTGATCGGCGCCTTGGCGACCGCCACCCGGGTGGTGATCACCCACCCCGTCCGCGGCAGGCAGAAGATCGGCGGGATCCGGCGGTGGGTCCCGAAGTGATAGCGAGCTGGAATCTGGCCCTTGCGCCAGCAGGTCATGTGCGCGTGCCGGGTCAGTAGCGCCCGTTCCACCTCCGCCTCGCGGCCAAGCGCCGGGATCACGGTCATGAAGGCCCCCATGGCCACCCGCCGCGCCGCGGCGTCTGGCAGGATGTCCTCGATATAGATGGCCCGCTCCGCCGAGACCGCGGCCATACCGTGGTCAGCGGTGATCACCAGGTCGGCGGCCAGGCCTCTCACGGCGAGTCCATGGGTCAGCCGCCCGATGGCCGCGTCGGTTCGGGCGACGGCGGCATTGAGACCCTCGCTGTCGGGTCCGTCATGGTGTCCCGCCGTGTCGGTCTCGTCGAAGTAGAGGCTGATGAAGCCGGGCCGTTTGTCAGCTGGGAGGTCCAGCCAGGCCAGCACCCGATCCACCCGAGCCTCAGCGGCCACGGTCTGGTCGTAGGTCAGCCAGTAGGTGGGCTGCGCACCCTGGATCATTGTCTCCGATCCGGGCCAATAGACGCTGGCCGAGATCACCCCCTGGCGCTCGGCGGTCACCCACAGCGGCGTGGCGTCATTCCACCAGCGCGGGTCCCTAACCGTCGCCCGGTCGCCGAGGGTGAAGGTGACGCCGGGGATCAGCGGGTCGACCATCACATTGTCCACGAGGCCATGGCGGTCGGGGCGCAGCCCCGTGACCAGGGTCAAGTGGTTGGGATAGGTCTTGGACGGAAAGGAGGGCCGCACCGCGCCCCGCGCGCCCTCCGCCGCCAACCGCGACAGGTTCGGCGTGATCCCCCGATCCAGGTAGTCGGCCCTGAACCCGTCCATGGAGATCAGGATCACCAGGGGCTTCCCGGCCGCGAGGCTGGGCGTGGCGGTCAGCAGCAGGCAGACGGCAGACGGCAGACGGCAGACGGCAGACGGCAGACGGCCAGCATGAAGTGGATCAGACGCATGCCACCTCCTTAGCCGAGGCGTGCGACAGCCCTGAAACGCAAAAGCCCCGGACATCGCTGTCCGGGGCTTCTGTAATCTGGATGGCCGCTAGAGCATTTTCCGATAAGTGTGAACGGTTATCGGATCGAAAAATGCTCTAACTTTTTTGTATTAGAGCTCAGTCCTCGGTGAAGGAATTTTCCTGCACCGGGCCGGAGTCCTTGCCCTTTTCGGACGGATCGCGGTCGACGAACTCGATCACCGCCAGGGGCGCGTTGTCGCCGTAGCGGAAGCCGGCCTTCAGGACGCGGATATAGCCGCCGTTACGGGCCTTGTAGCGCGGGCCGATGACGGCGAAGAGCTTGCCGACCTGTTCGACGTCGCGGACCTTGCTGATCGCCTGACGGCGCGCGTGCAGGTCGCCGCGCTTGGCGAGCGTCACCAGCTTCTCGACCACGGGGCGGAGCTCCTTGGCCTTCGGCAGGGTGGTCACGATCTGCTCGTGTTTGATCAGGCTCGCCGCCATGTTGGCGAACATCGCGGTGCGGTGGGCGGAAGTCCGACCCAGTTTGCGGTGGGCGTTACCGTGGCGCATCTCGTATCTCCTGGACCGTCTGGCCCGCTGGACGCCCCCGGGTTCCGGAAGGTCGCCCTTGTCTGATCAAATCCCAGCCTACTCCCGCCTGGGTCAACACGAAGCGCCGGAGCCTTCCACCGCGGTTGCGGTTTCATCAGGCCCGTACCGCTTAAAGCGGCCTGAAGTCAGCGCGATGTGCGGCGGGCGAAGGGCCCGACCGCACGTCTTCCTACATCTGGTCTTCGAACTTCTTGGCCAGCTCTTCGATGTTTTCCGGCGGCCAGTTCGGCACGTCCATGCCGAGATGCAGGTTCATGCCCGCGAGCACTTCCTTGATCTCGTTCAGCGACTTGCGCCCGAAGTTCGGCGTGCGGAGCATCTCCGCCTCGGTCTTCTGGATCAGGTCGCCGATATAGACGATGTTGTCGTTCTTCAGGCAGTTGGCCGAACGGACCGAGAGCTCCAGCTCGTCGACCTTCTTCAGCAGCGCCGGGTTGAACGGCAGTTCCGGCTTGGCCTCGCCTTCGACCTTCTTCTTCGGCTCTTCGAAGGTGATGAAGATCTGCAGCTGGTCTTGCAGGATGCGGGCGGCGTAGGCCACCGCGTCCACCGGCGAGATGGCGCCGTTGGTTTCGACTTCCATGATCAGCTTGTCGTAGTCGAGGCTCTGGCCCTGACGGGTCGGCTCGACGCGATAGGCGACGCGCTTGACCGGGGAATAGAGGCTGTCCACGGCGATCAGGCCGATGGGGGCGTCTTCCGGACGGTTCTGGTCGGCCGGGACGTAACCCTTGCCGTTATGCACGGTGAACTCCATGCGCACCTGGGCGCCGTCGTCCAGGGTGCACAGGACGTGGTCGGGGTTCAGGATCTCGATGTCGGACCCGGCCTCGATCTGGCCGGCGGTCACGACGCCCGGGCCGGTGGCGCGCAGGGTCATGCGCTTGGGGCCCTCGGCGTGCATGCGCAGGGCCAGTTGCTTGATGTTCAGCACGATGTCGACCACGTCTTCCCGCACGCCTTCCAGCGAGGAGAATTCATGCACGACGCCGTCGATCTGCACGGCCGTCACAGCGGCGCCTTGCAGCGAGGATAGAAGAACGCGGCGCAGGCTGTTGCCCAGGGTCACGCCAAAGCCGCGCTCGAGAGGTTCGGCCACCAGACGCGCCTTGCGGTTCGCGTCGGCGCCGGTCTCGATCAGCGGCTTCTCGGGACGGATGAGCTCGTTCCAGTTTCTTTCGATCACGGATAGGTGTCCCTCGAACGCAGGATCGCCGGACGCGGCTTACGCGGTCCGGCGAAGGGGGATAGCAGTACTTCGGTACTCAGACGCGCCGACGCTTGGGCGGGCGGCAACCGTTGTGCGGAATCGGGGTCACGTCGCGGATGGTCGTGATGGTCATACCCACCGACTGCAGCGCGCGAAGCGCCGATTCACGGCCGGAACCCGGACCGGAAACGTTCACTTCAAGTGTCTTCACGCCGTGTTCGGCGGCCTTCTTGCCCGCGTCCTCGGCAGCCATCTGGGCCGCATAGGGGGTGGACTTCCGGGAGCCCTTGAACCCCATCGTGCCGGCGGAGGACCACGAGATGGTGTTCCCCTGGGCGTCGGTGATGGTGATCATGGTGTTGTTGAACGAGGCGTTCACGTGCGCCACGCCCGAGGTGATGTTCTTGCGTTCGCGACGTTTAACGCGCGCCGGTTCCTTGGCCATCGACTAGCTTTCTTACTTCTTCTTGCCGGCGATCGGCTTGGCCGGGCCCTTGCGGGTCCGAGCGTTCGTGTGGGTGCGCTGGCCGCGGACCGGCAGGCCCTTGCGGTGACGCAGGCCGCGATAGCAGGCCAGGTCCATCAGACGCTTGATGTTGACCGCCGTCTCGCGACGCAGGTCGCCCTCCACCGTGTAGTCACGGTCGATGGCTTCACGGATCTGCAGCACCTCGGCGTCCGTCAGCTGGTTGACGCGACGAGCGTCTTCGATGCCAACCTTCTGGACGATCTCGGCGGCTTTCGCCTGGCCGATGCCATGGATGTACTGAAGCGCGATGATGACGCGCTTGTTAGTCGGGATGTTTACGCCGGCGATGCGGGCCACTTGGGGTATTCTCCTGGTCACGCAGAGAAGCGCGAACAACGCCCCGACCCAAGATGGGATACGGCACGTCCCTCGCGCGTTTCGCGGAAGCGGCCCGTTATAGGGACAGTTGCGTTTCCGTCAATGCCGGAAGCGCGGGAAAATGCCCTTCTTTCGGGTGTTGCGCGCCGCCGCACCCCTCCCCCAAGGCCGCAATGGAAGAATGCCCCCAGGATCACCCGCTTTTCGCGGCGAAAACAAGTCGGCGCGGGCTGGCTTGGGCGGGGAAAGCGGGATTTCGAATCGATTCCCCGGCGAAATCACCGAGAATCGCCTGCCCTTCCCTCAACGGGGGCTCACCCGAAGATCTCCGCATGCGGAGGAGCAGAACGCAAAACGCCGCCCGCCATGGCTGGCGAGGCGGCGTCTGGTTGCTCGGGACAGGCCCGAGAGTGGCGAAGAGCGCCTTGGGACGCGAACGCCCTACCGGGGGGCGTCGAGGGCCTTGTCGATGGCCTTGGCGACCGTCTCGATGGCCCCCATGCCGTCCACTTCCACGAGATTCTTCTGCTCCTCGTAGTAGGGCAGCAGCGGCGCAGTGTTGGCGTTGTAGGCCGCCAGGCGGACCTTGAAGCTTTCCGGATTGTCGTCGGGACGGCCGGACTCGGCGAAGCGGCCGGCGATCCGTTGCGTCAGGGCCGCGTCATCCACCTTCAGGCGGATCACCAGGTCGATCTTCTTGCCGCGCTTGGCCAGCATGTCGTCCAGGGCCTTGGCCTGGGGGATGGTTCGCGGGAAGCCGTCGAAGATCGCCCCGCCGGCCGCCTCGGTCTCGGGCAGGCGTTCCTCGATGAGGGCGATGACGATCTCGTCGGTCACCAGTTCCCCGCGCTCCATCACGCCCGCCACCTTCTTGCCGAGCTCGGTGCCCGAGGCGATTGCGGCGCGCAGCATGTCGCCGGTGGATAGCTGGACCATATTGCGGCCATCAACCAGGCGCTTGGCCTGGGTGCCCTTGCCGGCGGCCGGCGGTCCGAACAGGATCAAATTCATAGCTTAAATGTCCCCTCCCGCCGGCCATCCCCATGGCCGGCGCAATTGACGGCGCGGGCTTTAGCGCCCGCGTCCGCCGCGCAGCTTCGACTTCTTGATCAGGCCTTCATACTGGTGGGCCAGAAGATGCGACTGAATCTGGGTCACGGTGTCCATCGTCACGCTCACCACGATGAGGAGCGAGGTGCCGCCCAGATAGAAGGGCGCGTTGTAGAAGGCGATCAACGCCTCCGGCAGCAGGCAGACGACGGTGATATAGGCCGCGCCGATCACGGTCAGGCGGGTCAGGACAAAGTCCAGATACTCCGCCGTTCGCTTGCCGGGCCGGATGCCGGGCAGGAAGCCGCCGTACTTGCGCAGATTCTCCGCGGTGTCTTCCGGATTGAACACGACCGAGGTGTAGAAGAAGCAGAAGAACACGATCAAGGCGCCGTACAGCACCATGAAGGCCGGGCGGCCGTGCTGGAGTTCGCCCACCACGCCCGGCATCCACTGCAGGTAGGCCGGCAGGTCGGCGCTGGCCAGGAAGCTCATGGCCGTCGCCGGCAGCAGCAGCAGGGACGAGGCGAAGATCGGCGGGATCACGCCCGCGGTATTGATCTTCAGCGGCAGGAACGACGTGTCGCCGCCGAACATGCGATTGCCCTGCTGGCGCTTTGGATACTGGACCAGCAGCCGGCGCTGCGAGCGTTCCATGAAGACGATGACCAGCACCACGGCGATGGCGAGCGCCGCGATCAGGAAGAGCGCAACGCCTGGCAGGGCGCCGGTCTGGGTCATGGAGAACATCTGGAAGATGCCACGCGGCAGCACGGCCACGATGCCGGCGAAGATGATCAGCGAGACGCCGTTGCCGACCCCGCGGCTGGTGATCTGCTCGCCCAGCCACATCAGGAACAGCGTGCCGCCCGTCAGGGTCACGACCGTGGAGACCAGGAAGAAGACGCCGGGATTGTTCACCAGGCCGGGGCTGTTCTGCAGCCCCACCGCGATCCCGAAGGACTGCAGCAGCGCCAGCAGCACGGTCAGGTAGCGGGTGTACTGGTTCAGGGTCTTGCGGCCCGCCTCCCCGCCTTCCTTGCGCAGCTTTTCCCAGGGCGGATAAACCGTCCCCAGCAGCTGCACGATGATCGAGGCCGAGATGTAGGGGCCGACGTTCAGGGCGAAGATCGCCATCCGCTCCACGGCGCCGCCGGAGAACATGTTGAACATGCCCAGGATGCCCTGGGACTGGCCCTGGAAGGCGTTGGAGAAGGCGTTGATGTCGATGCCAGGGATCGGGATGTAGGTCCCGAGCCGGTAGACCACCATCGCCATGATGGTGAAGCCGATACGCTTGTGGAGCTCCGTCGCCTTGGCGAAGGCGCCGAAGTTCATATTGGCGGCGAGCTGTTCGGCGGCCGAAGCCATAGGGTACCCCGAAGCTTTAAGACCGGTCGTACATAGGGCGTCCGACCGGCGGTGTCATCTGGCGTGGCCGTCCCCTCCCCTCATCGGGGAGGGACGGACCCAGAGCGTGACAGCCTGAAGTGGATGCCGGTTCAGGCGCCCGTCACGCTCTCACACAGAAACGAGCCCTTTTCATCCCCCCAGATCGCTCTGGGGGAAAGGGCTCGCGGACTTAGGCTTCGGCCGATTCGGCGGCGGCCGGGGCCGTCGTCGTGATCTTGCCGCCGGCCTTTTCGACCGCGGCCTTGGCCGCGGCGGACGCCGAGTGGACGGTGATGTCGAGCTTGGAGGTCAGGGCGCCCTTGCCCAGCAGGCGGACGCCATCCAGTTCACGGCGCACGACGCCCGAGGCGATCAGCACGGCCGCGTCGATGGGCTTGCCGGCGTCGAGCTTGCCGGCGGCGATCGCCTGCTCGAGACGCCAGAAGTTCACCTCGGCGAACTTCAAGGCGTTGGGATTGTTGAACCCGCGCTTGGGCATGCGCATGTGCAGCGGCATCTGGCCGCCTTCGAAGCCGGCGATGGCGACGCCGGAGCGCGCCTTCTGGCCCTTGACGCCGCGGCCGCCGGTCTTGCCCTTGCCGGAACCTTCACCGCGGCCAACGCGCATGCGGTTCTTGGTGGAGCCTTCGCGCGGCTTCAGTTCATTGAGTTTGGTCATGTGACGCCTCTCCTTGGAGATCAATCGCCGGGCTCACGCCCGACTCGGCTGATGGAAATGTCAGAAGGGCGGCGCAAGCGCCGCCCTTCGAAGTCTTGCTACCGAAGCCTTTAGGCCTTGGTCTCGACCACTTCAAGCATGTGGGCGACCTTGGCGATCATCCCGCGCACCGAAGGGGTGTCTTCCAGGGTGGAGACACGGCCCATCTTGTTGAGGCCCAGGCCCACCAGGGTGGCGCGCTGGTCCTTGGTGCGGCGGAGCGGGCTGCCGGTCTGACGAACAGTGACAGTAGCCATGGTTCTTATTCTCCGTCGCCGGCGGCGCTGGCGCCGTCGGCGCGGCGGCCGATCACGTCAGCGACCTTCTTGCCGCGCTTGGCGGCGACCTGGCGGGGCGAAGACTGAGCCTTCAGCGCCTCGAAGGTCGCGCGCACCATGTTGTAGGGGTTGGACGAACCGACCGACTTGCCGACCACGTCCTGGACGCCCAGGGTTTCGAGCACGGCGCGCATCGGACCGCCGGCGATGACGCCGGTGCCGGGAGGCGCCGAGCGGACCATCACCTTGCCGGCGCCCCAACGGCCGTTGCCGTCGTGGTGCAGGGTGCGGCTCTCGCGGAGCGGCACACGGATCATCGTCTTCTTGGCTTCTTCCGTCGCCTTGCGGATCGCTTCCGGCACTTCACGGGCCTTACCGTGACCGAAGCCGACGCGGCCCTTCTGGTCGCCGACGATCATCAGGGCGGCGAACGAGAAACGACGCCCCCCCTTAACGGTCGCGGCGACGCGGTTGATGTGCACCAGCTTCTCGACGATGTCGGAATCGGCGCGTTCTTCAGCGGGGTTGCCGCGGTTGCGATCGCGACGGTTACCGTCGCCGCCGCCTTGTGAGTTTCCACGAGCCATCTGCGTACCCCTAGAAGTTCAGGCCGGCTTCGCGCGCGGCGTCGGCGAGGGCCTTGACCCGGCCGTGGTAAATGTAGCCGCCGCGATCGAAGACGACGTCCTTGACGCCCTTTTCGATGGCGCGCTGGGCGACCAGGGCGCCGACGCGGGCGGCGGCGTCCTTGTCCGAGCCCTTGACCTTCTTGTCGTCGCCTTCCAGCGAGGACGCGGCGGCCAGGGTCACGCCACGAGCATCATCGATGATCTGGGCGTAGATCTGCTTGGACGAGCGGAAGACCGACAGACGCGGGCGACCATTGGCCAGCGACCGCAGGCGGATACGCGTGCGCTCGGCGCGGCGCTTGGCGGTGTCACGAGGAGAAAGAGCCATGACCTACTTCTTCTTGCCTTCCTTGCGACGGACCACTTCGCCCGCATAGCGGACGCCCTTGCCCTTGTAGGGCTCGGGGGGCCGGAGCCCGCGGATCTTCGAGGCGATCTCGCCAACGACCTGCTTGTCGATGCCGCTGATCTTGATTTCGGTTTGCTTGGGCACCGCGAAGGTGATCCCGCTGGGCGGGGGCACATCCACGTCATGGCTGAAGCCGAGCTGCATGGAGAGCGCGTCGCCCTTCATCGCGGCGCGGTAACCGACGCCCACCAGTTCGAGGGTCTTCTCGAAACCGGCGGTCGTCCCCTCGACCATGTTGCTCACCAGGGTGCGCGAGAGACCCCACATGGCTTGCGCCCGGGTGTTCTCGACGCTCTTGCTCAGGAGCAGCTCAGCGCCCTCCTGCTTCACGATGATTTCTTCCGGCAGCGTCCAGGAGAGTTGGCCCTTGGGCCCCTTCACCTCGATGGTCTGACCGGAGATGGTGACCGTCACCCCTGAGGGGACGGCGACCGCCTTCTTTCCGATACGGGACATTCTAGTAGACCCTGCAGAGGACTTCGCCGCCCACGTTCGCGTCACGCGCGGCCGTGTCGGACATGACGCCCTTCGGCGTCGACAGGATCGAGATCCCAAGACCGTTCTTCACGGGCTTCAGATCCGAGATCGACGAATAGACGCGACGGCCAGGCTTCGAAACGCGGCGGATTTCCACGATGACCGGCTGGCCGTCGAAGTACTTCAGCTCGATTTCGAATTCCGGGAAGGCGCCGGGCACCTGAACCAGGTGGTAGCCGCGGATGTAGCCTTCGTCGGCCAGCACATCGAGGACGCGCGCGCGCATCTTCGAGGCCGGGCACAGGACTTTCGAACGGCCGCGGGTCGCGGCGTTCTTGATGCGGGCGATCATATCGCCAACGGGGTCGTTCACCATGAGACCCTCCTCACCAGCTCGACTTCACGAGGCCAGGAATCTGGCCATTCGATCCCAGATCGCGCAGGGCGATCCGGCTCATACGCAGCTTGCGGTAATAGGCCCGCGGACGCCCCGTGATCTCGCACCGGTTACGGATGCGGGTCTTGGACGAGTTGCGCGGCAGTTCGGCAAGCTTGAGGCGAGCTTCGAAGCGTTCTTCGAGGGGCAGGCTCTCATTGTTCGCGATCGCCTTCAGCGCCTCGCGCTTGCCGGCGAATTGCTTCACCAGCTTCTTGACCATCTCGTTGCGGTTTACGGCGCTTTTCTTAGCCATCTGTTCTTTCCTTCCCGCCGGTTACGCTTGAACGAACGGGAATTGGAATTCCTTGAGAAGCGCGCGCGCTTCGTCGTCGGTCTTCGCTGTCGTGGCGACGATGATGTCCATGCCCCACATCTGGTCGATCTGGTCGTAGTTGATCTCCGGGAACACGATGTGCTCCTTCAGACCCATGGCGTAGTTGCCACGACCATCGAACGACGTCGGCTTCAGGCCCCGGAAGTCCTTCACCCGCGGCAAAGCGATGGTGATCAGACGGTCCAGGAACTCGTACATGCGATCCGCGCGAAGGGTGACCTTCGCACCGACCACCATGCCTTCGCGCAGCTTGAAGCCGGCGATGGAGTTGCGGGCCTTGGTCGGCAGCGGCTTCTGGCCGGCGATCGCCGCCAGGTCCGCGATGGCCGAGTTGACCTTCTTGGAGTCGGCCACGGCCTCGCCGATACCCATGTTCAGGACGATCTTGTCCAGCTTGGGGATCTGCATCTCATTGGTATAGGCGAACTGTTCCTTCATCGCCGCGCGGATGCGCTGGCGATATTCGGTTTTCAGCCGCGGCTCGTAAGCTTGCTCAGCCATTGATCACCTCACCGGTCGTCTTGGCGACGCGGACCTTCTTGTCGCCATCGACACGGAAACCGACGCGGGTCGGCTTGCCCTTGGAGTCCACGATGGCGACGTTCGAGACGTGCAGCGCGGCTTCCTTGCTCTTGATACCGCCCTGGGGATCCGCCTGGGTCGCACGGGTGTGACGCTGAACCAGGTTCAGGCCTTCCACGACGACACGCTCTTCCTTGGGCATCACCTTCAGGACGGCGCCTTGGCGGCCCTTGTCCTTCCCGGCGAGGATCACGACGCGATCCCCCTTCTTGATCTTCGCGGCCATTACAGCACCTCAGGCGCGAGGGAGATGATCTTCATGTGGTTCTTGGCGCGCAGTTCACGGGGAACCGGGCCGAAGATCCGCGTGCCGATCGGCTCGCTTTGCTTGTTCACGATCACGGCCGCGTTCTTGTCGAACCGGATCACCGAGCCGTCCTTGCGCTTGATGGCCGAGGACGTGCGCACGACGATGGCTTGCAGCACATCGCCCTTCTTCACCCGGCCGCGCGGAATGGCTTCCTTGACGGAGACGACGATCTTGTCGCCCACGCCGGCGTAACGACGGCCAGCGCCGCCGAGCACCTTGATGCACATCACACGACGCGCGCCGGAGTTGTCGGCGACTTCGAGGTTAGTCTGCATCTGGATCATGGGATCAGACTTTCCTTACGAGCCCTGGACAGCGGCGGCCTTAGGCAGCGCTTCCCAGGTCTTGGTTTTCGATTTCGGCGCGCATTCGATGATGCGGACGATTTCGCCGGCCTTGTAGACGTTGGCCTCGTCATGGGCGTGGTACTTCTTGGACCGACGGACGGTCTTCTTCAGCACCGGATGCAGGAAGGTCCGTTCGACCTTCACCACGAGCGTCTTGTCACCCTTGTCGGAGACGACGACGCCTTCGAGAATTCGCTTGGGCATGTGTCGTTCTCCTTAAGCCGCAGCCTGCTTGGCGCGCAGGATGGTCTTGATCCGCGCGATGTCCTTGCGGACTTCGTTCGAGCGGTGGGTCTTCTCGACCTGGCCCGTGGCGGCCTGGAAGCGCAGGTTGAACTGCTCTTTCTTCAGGTTCAGCAGGGACTCGGCCAGTTGGTCGGGCGTCATGCCCCGGACGTCATCAATCTTCATCACGCGGCCTCCGCCACAGGGGCGTCGATCCGCGTCACGATGCGGGTCTTCACGGGAAGCTTGGCCGCGCCGAGGCGCAGGGCTTCACGGGCCACATCGTCCGGCACGCCGTCGATTTCGAACATGATCCGGCCCGGCGCAACGCGCGCGGCCCAGTACTCAACGGCGCCCTTGCCCTTACCCATCCGGACTTCGGCGGGCTTGTCGGTGACGGGAACGTCCGGGAAGATCCGGATCCAGACCCGGCCCTGACGCTTCATCTGACGGGTGATCGCGCGGCGGGCCGCCTCGATCTGACGCGCGGTGATCCGCTCGGGCTCAATGGTCTTGAGGCCGTAGGAGCCGAAGTTCAGCGTGAAGCCGCCCTTCGAGTTCCCGTGGATCTTGCCCTTGAACTGCTTGCGGTACTTGGTTTTCTTGGGTGACAGCATAGCTCTGGATCCTACGCTCCGGCCTGGTCGCGACGGTCACGGCGCGGGCCACGGTCAGGACGGTCGCCCGAACGGTCACGTCCGCCACCTTCGCCGGCCGGGCCGGATTCAGTGGCCAGGCGCTTGTCCAGGGCCATCGGGTCATGATCGAGGACTTCACCTTTGAAGACCCAGACCTTCACGCCGATAATGCCGTAGGTGGTCTTGGCTTCGGTGACGCCGTAGTCGATGTCCGCACGCAGGGTGTGACGCGGCACGCGGCCTTCGTGATAGCTCTCGGTCCGCGCGATTTCCGCGCCGCCGAGGCGGCCGGCCACTTCAACCCGCATCCCCTTGGCGCCCAGACGCAGCGCGCTTTGCAGCGAACGCTTCATGGCGCGGCGGAAGGCGATCCGGCGTTCCAGCTGCTGGGCGATGTTCTCGGCCACCAGTTGCGCGTCGGTCTCGGGCTTGCGGATCTCGACGATGTTCAGGTGAACCTCGCCGTCGGTGATCGTGTTGACGTCCTTGCGGAGCTTGTCGATGTCCGCACCCTTCTTGCCGATGATCACGCCAGGGCGCGCGGCATAGATGGTGATGCGGCACTTCTTGTGGGGACGCTCGATGATGATGCGCGAGACGCCGGCCTGATAGAGACGCTTCTTCAGCATCTTACGGACCTTGATGTCTTCGTGCAGCAGCTTGCCGTATTCCGGGCCGTCGGCGAACCAGCGGCTGTCCCAGGTACGGTTGATGCCGAGGCGAAGCCCGACCGGATTTACTTTCTGACCCATCAGGCAGCCTCACCCAGTTCGCGGACCACGATGGTGATCTCGCTGAACGGCTTCTCAATGCGCGACGCACGACCGCGGGCGCGGGCGGCGAAACGCTTCATGACCAGGTTCTTGCCCACGAAGGCCTCGGCGACGACCAGGGAGTCGATGTCGAGGTTGTGGTTGTTCTCGGCGTTCGAGATGGCCGAGGCGAGCGCCTTGCGGACATCTTGGGCGATGCGCTTGGGGCTGAACTCGAGTTCGTTCAGGGCCCGCTGCACCTTGAGGCCGCGGATCGACTGAGCGACCAGGTTCAGCTTCTGGGCCGAGGTGCGCAGGGTGCGGACCTTGGCCATCGCCTCGATGCCTTGGAGGCGGCGGGGTTTCGCTTGCTTGGACATGCTACTTCCTCTTCGCCTTCTTGTCGGCGGCGTGGCCGGGGAAGTACCGGGTAGGCGCGAACTCACCGAGCTTCATGCCAACCATGTCTTCGCTGATCAGCACGGGGACGTGCTTCTGGCCGTTGTGCACGCCGAACGTCAGACCAACGAACTGCGGCATGATGGTGGAGCGGCGCGACCAGGTCTTGATCACGTCCTTGCGGCCCGAACCCTGAGCGGTTTCGGCCTTCTTGATCAGGTATCCGTCGACGAACGGACCTTTCCAGACGGAACGGGTCATGGATTAACGAGCCTTCCGAGCGTGGCGCGAACGGATGATGTACTTATCCGTCGTCTTGTTGGTGCGGGTCTTGGAGCCCTTGGTCGGCTTGCCCCACGGGGTAACCGGGTGACGACCGCCCGAGGTGCGGCCTTCGCCGCCGCCGTGGGGGTGATCGACGGGGTTCATGACGACGCCGCGGACGTGCGGGCGGAAGCCCATGTGACGCGTGCGACCGGCCTTACCCAACACCTGGTTCATGTGATCCTGGTTGGACACCGCGCCGACCGTGGCCATGCAGGTGTCCTGGACCATCCGAAGCTCGCCCGAACCCAGGCGGACCTGGGCGTAGCCGGCGTCGCGGCCGACCAGCTGGGCGTAGGCGCCGGCGGACCGGGCGACCTGGCCGCCCTTGAGGGGCTTCAGCTCGATGTTGTGGATGATCGTGCCGATGGGCATGCCACGAAGCGGCATGGCGTTGCCCGGCTTCACGTCGGCCTTTTCGGAGGCGATCACCTGGTCGCCCACCTTCAGGCGCTGCGGAGCCAGGATGTAGGACAGCTCGCCGTCCTCATACTTGATCAGCGCGATCCAGGCGGTGCGGTTGGGGTCGTACTCCAGGCGCTCGACGGTCGCGGGCATGTCCCACTTGCGGCGCTTGAAATCGATGGTCCGATACAGGCGCTTGGCGCCGCCGCCGCGGAAGCGGACAGCGATACGGCCACCGCCGCCACGACCGCCGGACTTGGTCAGGCCCTGAACCAGGGACTTGACCGGGCCGCCCTTGTGGAGCTCGGACTTGTCGACCAGCACCAGGCTACGACGGCCCGGCGAAGTCGGATTGTAATGTTTCAGAGCCATCTGCTTAGAGCCCCGTGGTGATGTCGATCGACTGGCCTTCGGCCAGGGTCACGATGGCTTTCTTGACGTCCGAGCGACGGCCCGGACGGCCACGGAAGCGCTTGGTCTTGCCCTTGACCACCAGGGTGTTGACCTTGGTGACCGTGACTTTGAACAGCGCTTCGACAGCGGCGGCGATTTCGTCCTTCGTCGTATCCTTGGCCACGCGGAAGACGACCTTGTTCTGCTCGGAGAGCAGGGTGGCCTTCTCGGTGATCACGGGCGACAGGATCGCGTCGTAGTGGCGGGCGACGGGATTAGCCATCACGCGGCCTCCTTCTCGGCGAAGCGGGCGTTGATCGCATCCACCGCGTCCTTGGTCAGGACCAGCGTATGGCGACGCAGCACGTCGTAGACATTCAGACCGGCGTTCGGCAGCACATCCACGTTGGGAATGTTGCGGGCGGCCAGGGCGAAGTTGTTGTCCACTTCGGCGCCGGCGATGATCAGCGCGTTCTTCAGGCCCATGGTGTCGAACTGGGCGCGAAGCGCGGCGGTCTTCGGATCGGTCAGCACCGCGGCGTCCAGGACAACCAGCGAGCCGGTCTTCACCTTGGACGACAGCGCATGGCGCAGGGCCAGGGCGCGGAACTTCTTGGGCAGGTCGAAGGCGTGGCTGCGGACCACGGGACCGTGGGCCTTGGCGCCGCCGACGAACTGGGCCGCACGGCGCGAACCGTGACGAGCGCCGCCGGAGCCCTTCTGCTTGTACATCTTTTTGCCCGTACGAGAGACCTCGTTGCGGACCTGGATCTTGTGGGTGCCGGCGCGGCGCTTGGCGAGTTGCCAGGTGACCATGCGCTGGAGGATATCGCCACGGATCTCGTCGATGCCGAACACGGCGTCGGACAGTTCGATCGAACCGCCCTTGGCGCCGTCAAGTTTGATGACGTCGAGTTTCATTATTCTGCGCCCTCGGCTGCGGGGGCTTCGGCCGAAGCCTCTTCCACCGGCGCCGCGTCAGCGGCGGGAGCGACCTGGCCAGCCTTGCGGAAGCCGCCGGGGACCGGGGCTTCAGCCGGACGGGCCGACTTGATGGCGTCGCGGATCTTTACGTAGGTGCCCTCGGTGCCGGGGACCGCGCCCTTGATCAGGATCAGGCCGCGCTCGACGTCGATGCGCCAGACCGAGACGTTCAGGGTGGTGACGGTTTCCTGACCAAGGTGGCCAGCCATCTTCTTGCCCTTGAAGGTCTTGCCCGGGTCTTGACGTTGACCGGTGGAGCCGTGCGCACGGTGAGAGACCGACACCCCGTGGGTGGCGCGCATGCCGCCGAAGTTCCAGCGCTTCATGGCGCCCTGGAAACCCTTGCCGACCGTCTTGGCCGTCACATCGACCTTCTGGCCGGGGACGAAGTGGTCGGCGGTGAACTCCGCGCCCACGTCGATGAGGTTGTCCTCGGTGACGCGGAACTCGGCCAGCTCATGCTTGGGCTCGACTTCGCTCTTGGCGAAGTGACCACGCATGGCCTTGGAGGTGTTCTTGGCCTTCTTGGCGCCGGCTCCGAGTTGGAGGGCGACATAGCCGTCTTTATCCTGGGTCCGATGAGCGGTGACCTGACAGCCTTCGAGGCTGAGGACGGTCACCGGCACATGGGTTCCCGCTTCATCGAAGAAGCGCGCCATGCCCAGTTTCTTGGCGATCACGCCGGTACGCATCGACCGATCCCCTCTAGAGCTTGATCTCGACGTCCACGCCGGCGGACAGGTCGAGCTTCATCAGCGCGTCCACGGTCTGCGGAGTGGGGTCGACGATATCGAGCACGCGCTTATGCGTGCGGATTTCGAACTGCTCGCGCGACTTCTTGTCGATGTGCGGCGAACGGTTGACGGTGAATTTTTCGATGTGCGTCGGCAGGGGGATAGGCCCCCGCACGGTCGCGCCGGTGCGCTTAGCCGTATTTACGATCTCGCGCGTGGAATGATCCAGCACGCGGTGATCGAAGGCCTTGAGCCGGATGCGGATGTTCTGACGATCCATATCGCTCTTCAATTTCCCCTACAGACGACGTCCGTCCGCGTGACTTTGACCATTTCAAAGACCAACCCAAACGCCTCTCAAGAGAGACGCTCGTACGCGTAAGTCCGCTAAAAACGACATAGGCCCGCGCGAAAGATTTCCGCGAGGGCCCCGCCCGACGCCCTGATTTCTCGAGGCCTCGGGTCGTTCCGCGAACCGCGTCTGCGCTTCAAATCACTTCGAAGCGCACAGCCGATCCAACAGGAGGCGCGTCTATACGTGTGCGACTCGGCCTCGTCAAGGCCAGCAACCGCCCCGGTTCAGGAAGTTTTGAGGGAGCCGTTCAGTAGCAGGACAGGCCGCTGCAGAACTTCCTGCCCTTGGGCCGGCCCCAGCGGACATTTCCGTTCCCATCGTATGAAACGTTGGCCTGGCCGGCCAGCAGCCGCACGGTGATGAGCCCCGAGCTGTTCATCTTGGCGTACAGGATTCCGGCGGTTCCCCGGTGATCGATCCGGCCGGACCCATTCATCACCAGGTTGGCGGTGGAGACCACCCCATCCCTCACGATGATGGATCCGGCGTCGTCCACCGTGGCGGTCAGCTTGCCGTCCACACGGCTGGCGATCACCTGGCCGGCTCCCGACTGGCTGAGGGTCACGCCGCTGGAGAAGGCGCCCAGGCGCCAGGTCCCGCAGCCATCGGCCGAGAGCCTGAGCGCCCTGCCCCCGCCGACCTGGCCATGGATCGCCCCCTTCGAGACGATCTCGACGTCCAGGGGGACCCGCACCGTCACGGTGGGAAGGTCGCTGATCAGCCGCGTCTGGCCCCAGCGGCTGACACCGGTGGCCTTGCAGGAATAGCCGAACAGCCAGGGGATGGTCTGCTCCAGCCAGGAGCTCGCCCCGCTGATCCGGGCGCCGCCGCCGGCCATGGGGTGAATGGCCAAGCTCCTGTCGGCGACGACGGCGAAGTCCTGCCGCGCCTCCGGAATCACAATGACCCTCGCCGCCGGAGCGTCGAGGGTCAGGACCGGCCGCGCCGCAGCGAGGCTGGGGACGGCCAGGGCGAGCGCGAGACAGGAAATTAGCTTCATGGCCAGATCAGGCCACAGAAGTTTACATCTGTAAATCCCGCGCCTCGGAGAACCACTTCATGCGGCGCCAGAACTAGCCGACGCTGACATTGCCCGAGCCGACGATGGCCTTGGAGACCTCGCCGGTGACGGACTCCACGTGCACATCGCCAGAGCCCGCGATCTTGGCGTTGAGGCTCCCGGCCACCCCGCCGAAGTCGACACTCCCCGAGCCGGCGATGGACGCCTCCATCTCGCTGGCCTTGCCGGCGCGGATGTTGACGTCGCCGGAGCCGGCGATCTTCACGCTCAGTGGGCCGGCGATCGAGGTCACGTTCACATCGCCGGAGCCGGCCACGGAGATCTCCAGCGCGCCATTGATCGCCTGGGTGCGGACATCCCCCGACCCCGCCACCCGCAGCAACGCCTGGCCCGAGGACCCGGCGTGGGTGTCGCCGGAGCCCGCGATGTTGATGCTCAGCTTTCCGGCCACGTTGCCAACCGTCCAGTCGCCGCAGCCGGCGTTGGACAGCTCCAGGCTGTTGGTCTTGCCCACCGAGCCGAACACCGCCCCGCCGGCCTCGATCCGGGCGTCCTTGGGCATGCGGACCACGATCTGGGGCATGTCCTCATAGGCGATGTCGCCGACGCCGGCGACATAGACCCGGGCCTTGCCGCCCTCGCTGCGGCAGCTCTTGATCTTCCGATCGAGATCGCCGTCGACGATGGTCTTGCCGCCAGCGCTGCGCACCTGCAGCGGCAGGCTCGGATTCGTGGTCAGGAACTCGACCTTGATATCCTGGCGGGCCTCAGGGATCACCACCACGCGGGCCACCGCGTCCTTCACCTCGACGGTGGCGGCGTTGGCGACGCCGGCGGTCAGGCCCAGGGCGGATGCGGCGGTCAGAACGGTCAGAAGACGCATGGCGATCTCCTCCTCTTGTTGAGCAGTCTTGAGGGGAACCTAGAGCGCCTCGCGGGCCTGATCAGCTTAATTCGAGGTCATGACACGGGGGTCATCTGGCGGCCGCTTCGAAGGCCGCAAGCAGCCGCTCATGGCGCCATTGTTCGCGGGCTTTGTCGCTCGCCGCGATGAGGTCGGCGCAGGCGCCGGGCTTCGGCTCGGCCCTGCCGATCTGCCGCGCGCAGGCCTTGGCCGGGCGGCGATAGACGCCGGGATCTGACCACAGCCCTTCCCCCGTCAGGAAGGAGAAGGCGATGGCGTTGCGTGCCGAGGCCTTGAGGTCTCCGTAGCTCGCCCCGTCGTCCGCGGCGCGGGCATATTCGTGGGAGAGGTCGATCCGCAGGATGCCGGCGTCGTCGGTTGAGAGGCTCACCGGCACCCCGCGCTGGCGCAGCCACGCATAGGGGTGGGCCTTGCCCGACACGCCGAGGATCGCCGCGTTGGAGGACAGGTTGACCTCCACAAGGACCCCCTTCGCGGCCATCTCGGCGGCCAGGGCCTCGGCTCCGGTCTCCAGCGGCAGGTCGACCCCGTGGCCGATGCGCCGCGCCCCCGCGACACGCACAGCCTCGGCGACGTGATAGCGCAGCTCTTCCGGCGTCGCGTAGTCCATGGAGAGCTCGCCGGCGTGCAGGGCCGCCTTGGCGGTCCGGCCGTGGTCGGTCAGAAAGTCCACCATCCTCATGTGCAGGCTGTAGTGGGTGATCGACAGGGGATGGTCCTCGGGCGCCACCATCTGCAGACCCACCCATCGCTTGTCGGCGGTCACCAGCGCCACCCCCAGCTGCAGCTGCGCGAAGGTCTGCTCCGGCGGCGCGACTCGGCTGGTCTGCACCAGGTAGCGGACGGTCACCTGGCAGCCCGGCTGGGCCACCGGTGTGCCGCACTTCATCAGGCTGCGGGCGCGGGCCTCCATCGCGTCGGTGTCGGCGATGGCCGCTGCAACCAGGGACTCCAGGCCCGCGGCGCTGTTGGCGGTCTTCTGGAGGGCTAGGTCGCCCCCTTTCCAGCCCACCTGGGCGCCCCTGACGCGGCTGGCTACCCCCTGCGGCGTCACCATGGCCTCCAGATAGTAGGTATTCTGCCGCGCCAGATTGTCCATCACATGGGCCAGCATGTCCCCCTCGCGCCTAGCGCCCGCCGCCCCGAACCGCCCAAACGATCCGAAGAACTGGTCGTGCCCCGAGCGATCTAGGAAGCCCGGGTTGCGCACCGAGAAGCTGTCGATCATCGCCGCCCTCAGGACTTCGTCGGTCTTGATGGTGCTGGCGGGCTTGAGGTCCTCCCCCGGCTGGCAGGCGGGCGTGACCGCGAGGGTCTTCGCATTGATGCAAAGTCCATCCTCGACGGCCCAGGCCAGCAGGGTCTCGGCGAAAATCGCGCCGGAGATGTGATTGTGCAGTTCGCCGCCCTTGGGCATCGCACGAGTGAAGGCGGTCAGTTCCCCACCGGTCATCCTGGCCACGGCCGGCGCGGCCTGCGCGCCTTGGCCTACAAGGGCGAACGCGAGGCTCGCCGCAGCCCAGTATCTCGCGATCATTCACCCCTCCCCTTTGCCGCAAGCGGCCCGAGGCCCGGGCCCAAGTCAAGGGCGCTCTCGATCCAACCTCCACCTTGCACTTTTCCGAACGTGTGCCCCGCCCTAGGGTGGCGGCAGGGACGTTTCACAATCGAGAGCGTAGAGATGAAAATCGGGGCATGGATTGCGGGCTCAGCCGCCGGTGTTGGCGCGGCGGCCTTGGGAATTGCGGCGCTCGGCGGGGCCCAGGCCCAGGGCTACAACGCTCCGCCGCCCGGAAGCTACTGGCAGAGCTGCCAGAGGGTGCGGGTGGTGGGCACGGTCGACCCGCTGCTGGTCGCCGAGTGCCGTGACCGCAACGGCCGTTATCGCAGCACCTCACTCCAGTTCGAGGCGTGCCGCAGCGAGATCACCAACCAGGACGGCGCCCTCACCTGCATGCGGGGCGGCCGCGGCCCCGGCGGCTGGCAGGGCGGCGGCTACGGCAACGGCGGCTATCAGGGCGGCGGGTATCAAGGCGGAGGCTACCAAGGCGGATACCAAGGTGGTGGCTATGGTGATGGCCGACCCCCGGGCGGCGGCTACGGTGGCGGCTACGGAAACAACGGCGGCGGCTACGGCGGCGGCTATGAGCGCCCTAGGCCCACGGGCGGCGTCATCACCCTCTTTGACGGGATCGGTTTCGCCGGCGCCGGCTACCGCGCCACCAGCGAGGTCACCAACCTGCCCAAGCAGTACAACGACCGCGGCCTCAGCCTGAAGATCGAGCGCGGCGAGTGGGAAGTCTGCACCGACAAGGACTTCGGCGGTCGCTGCCAGACCTTCCGCAGGGACGTGTCGGACCTGAACCAAGTGGGCATGGCCTACGCCATCACCTCCATGCGGCAGGTTCGATAACCGCGCAGAGAAAAGGGCCGCCCGGGTTTCCCCGGACGGCCCTGATCTTGGCTGAGAGGCTGGAGCCTACTCGACGATCTTGGCCACGACGCCGGCGCCGACGGTGCGGCCGCCTTCGCGGATGGCGAAACGCAGGCCCTGGTCCATGGCGATCGGGGTGATCAGTTCCACGTCCAGTTCGGCGTTGTCGCCCGGCATGATCATTTCCACGCCTTCCTTCAGCTTGATGATCCCGGTCACGTCGGTGGTCCGGAAGTAGAACTGAGGACGGTAGTTGGTGAAGAACGGAGTGTGACGGCCGCCCTCTTCCTTGGTCAGGATGTAGGCCTCGGCCACAAACTTGGTGTGCGGGGTGATCGAGCCCGGCTTGCAGAGAACCTGGCCGCGCTCGACGTCTTCACGCTTGGTGCCGCGCAGCAGCACGCCCACGTTGTCGCCAGCTTGACCCTGGTCCAGCAGCTTGCGGAACATTTCCACGCCCGTGCAGATGGTCTTCTGGACGGGGCGGATGCCGACGATCTCGACTTCCTCGCCAACCTTCACGATGCCCTTTTCGATCCGGCCGGTCACAACCGTGCCGCGGCCCGAGATCGAGAAGACGTCTTCCACCGGCATCAGGAACGGCAGGTCCACCGGACGCTCCGGCTGCGGGATGTAGGCGTCGACGGTCTCCATCAGCGCCAGGATCGACTGCTCACCGATCTTCGGATCGCCGCCGTCGATGGCCACCTTGGCCGAACCCATGGTGATCGGGATGTCGTCGCCCGGGAACTGGTACGACGAAAGGAGCTCGCGCACCTCCATCTCCACCAGCTCCAGCAGCTCGGCGTCGTCCACCAGGTCGACCTTGTTCATGTAGACCACCAGGGCAGGCACGCCCACCTGGCGGGCCAGCAGGATGTGCTCGCGGGTCTGCGGCATCGGACCATCGGCGGCCGACACCACCAGGATCGCGCCGTCCATCTGCGCCGCGCCGGTGATCATGTTCTTCACATAGTCGGCGTGGCCAGGGCAGTCGACGTGGGCATAGTGACGGTTAGCCGTCTCATATTCCACGTGCGCCGTGTTGATCGTGATCCCACGCGCCTTCTCTTCAGGAGCCGCGTCGATGTCCGCATAGGCCATCGCCTTCGCACCGCCGGCCTTCGCCAGCGTCATCGTGATCGCAGCCGTCAGCGTCGTCTTGCCATGGTCAACGTGACCAATCGTGCCGATGTTGCAGTGCGGCTTATTGCGTTCGAACTTTTCTTTAGCCATTTCAAGCTCCAGCCCTGTCCGGGCTCGTCCTCTAAACTAGGGTTGGGGTTAGGCGTACTTCTTGATCACTTCGTCGGCGACGGCTTGCGGCACCGTTTCGTAGTGGTCGTAAGTCATGGAGAAGTTCGCGCGTCCTTGTGAGAACGAGCGCAGCGTATTGATGTAGCCGAACATGTTGGCCAGCGGCACGAAGGCGGTGACCACCTGGGCGTTGCCGCGGGTTTCCGTGCCCTGGATCTGGCCACGGCGGCTGTTTAGGTCGCCGATCACGTCGCCCATGTACTCATCAGGCGTCACCACCTCGACCTTCATCACCGGCTCGAGCAGCTTGGGCGAACCCTTCTCGCGAAGTTCGCGGAAGGCGGCGCGGGCGGCGATTTCGAAAGCCAGGACCGAACTGTCGACGTCATGGTAGTTGCCGTCATACAAGGTGGCCTTGAAGTCGATCAGCGGGAAGCCGGCCAGCAGGCCGTTTTCCTTCGAGGTCTCGAGACCCTTCTGAACGCCCGGGATGAATTCCTTGGGGATCGAGCCGCCGACGATGGTGTTCTCGAAGACGAAGCCCGAACCCGGCTCGCCCGGCTCGAACACGATCTTCACGCGGGCGAACTGGCCCGTACCGCCGGTCTGCTTCTTGTGGGTGTAGTCGATGTCAGCCTTGCGGCCGAGGCTCTCGCGATAGGCCACCTGCGGCGCGCCGATGTTGGCTTCCACCTTGTAGGTGCGCTTCAGGATATCGACCTTGATGTCGAGGTGAAGCTCGCCCATGCCCTTCATGACCGTCTGGCCCGACTCCTGGTCGGTGAAGACGGTGAAGGACGGATCTTCGGCGACCATCTTGGCCAGGGCGACGCCCAGCTTTTCCTGGTCGGCCTTGGACTTCGGCTCGATGGCGATCTCGATGACCGGCGCCGGGAAGTCCATCTTCTCAAGAATGACAGGCGACTTCAGGGGATCGCACAGGGTGTCCCCGGTGCGGGTGTCCTTCAGGCCGGCCAGGGCGACGATGTCGCCGGCGAAGGCTTCCTTGATGTCCTCGCGGTTGTTGGAGTGCATCAGCAGCATGCGGCCGACGCGCTCCTTCTTGTCGCGCGAGGAGTTCAGCAGACCCATGCCGGTCTCGAGCTTGCCCGAATAGATGCGGCAGAAGGTCAGCGAACCCACGAAGGGGTCGTCCATGATCTTGAAGGCCAGGACCGACAGCGGCTCTTCATCCGAGGCCTTGCGGACCACCGGCTCTTCGGTCTTGAAGTCGATGCCCGGGGTCGGGGGAATATCCACCGGCGACGGCAGGTAGTCGACCACGGCGTCGAGCAGGGGCTGGACGCCCTTGTTCTTGAAGGCCGAGCCGGCAAGGATCGGATAGAAGGCGCCGGTCAGAACCGCCTTGCGCAGGCACTTCTTGATGACCTCGATCGAGGGCTCTTCGCCGCCCAGATAGGCCTCCATCGCCTCGTCATCGAGTTCGACGGCGTTTTCGATGAGGTAGTGGCGGGCTTCTTCAGCCTTGGCCTGCATGTCGGCCGGGATTTCCTCGTCGCGATAGGTCGCGCCCAGGCCGTCGTTGTCCCAGACCACGGCCTTCATGCGGACCAGGTCGACAATGCCCCGGAGCGAGGCTTCCGAGCCGATCGGCAGTTGGATCGGCACCGCCTTGACGCCCAGCCGCTCGCGGATGGTCTTCAGGCACATGTCGAAGTCGGCGCCGATCTTGTCCATCTTGTTGACGAACACGATGCGCGGAACGTTGTAGCGGTCGGCCTGACGCCAGACGGTCTCGGTCTGGGGCTCCACGCCCTGGTTGCCGTCCAGCACCGCGACGGCGCCGTCGAGCACGCGCAGCGAGCGTTCGACTTCGATGGTGAAGTCCACGTGGCCGGGGGTGTCGATGATGTTCAGCCGGTGATCATTCCAGATGGCGGTCGTCGCGGCCGACGTGATCGTAATGCCGCGCTCTTGCTCCTGCTCCATCCAGTCCATGGTGGCGGCGCCATCGTGGACTTCACCGATCTTATGGCTCTTGCCGGTGTAGTAGAGAATCCGCTCCGTGGTCGTCGTCTTGCCCGCATCGATGTGGGCCATGATGCCGAAATTACGGTAGTCTTGGATTTTGTGCGCGCGGGCCATAGCGGAAGCTCTGCTGGAATAAGCGTTCGGGATAGGCTGAACGAACGGCGCGGGCGGTTTAACTCAAACCGCCCGCGCCGAAAAGGGATGGTTCGTGCTGTCTTACCAGCGGTAGTGCGAGAAGGCCCGGTTGGCTTCGGCCATCTTGTGGGTGTCTTCGCGCTTCTTCACGGCCGAACCCCGGTTCGAGGAGGCGTCCAGCAGTTCGCCGGCCAGCTTCTCGGTCATGGTGTTCTCGCCGCGCTTGCGGGCGGCGGTCACCAGCCAACGGATGGCCAGGGCCTTCCGACGGTCGGGACGCACTTCGACAGGCACCTGATAGGTGGCGCCGCCGACCCGGCGGGAGCGGACTTCGATGCCAGGCGCCACATTTTCCAATGCGGCGTGGAAGGTTTCCAGGGGACCCTGGTCCTTGCGCTTGGCTTCGAGGATGTCGAAGGCGCCGTAGAGGATATTCTCGGCGACGGCTTTTTTGCCTTCGTACATGACGTAGTTCATGAATTTGGTGACCGTCAGGTCTCCGAACTTCGGGTCCGGCAGAACTTGACGTTTCTCGGCGCGACGGCGGCGGGACATTCTTCTTATTCCTTACTTAGGACGCTTGGCGCCGTAGAGCGAACGACGCTGCTTGCGGTCCTTGACCCCTTGGGTGTCGAGCACGCCGCGCAGGATGTGGTAGCGGACGCCCGGAAGGTCCTTAACCCGGCCGCCGCGGATGAGCACAACCGAGTGCTCCTGCAGATTGTGGCCTTCGCCCGGGATATAGCACACCGCTTCGATGCCGGTGGTCAGACGCACCTTGGCGACCTTACGAAGCGCGGAGTTCGGCTTCTTCGGGGTCGTCGTATAGACGCGGGTGCAAACGCCGCGGCGCTGAGGGCAGCCTTTGAGGGCCGGCACCTTGTTGCGCACCGGCTTATTCTGCCGAGGCTTGCGGATGAGCTGATTGACTGTTGGCATCTATTCTCTGCTCTGGAGGCGTGTGCCGTTGGGCCGTGGCGCCTCAGTTGGGGTCCGTGTTCAAGGTTTCGAAACCGGCTCGTTGAACGCAAAAACTCGCCGGCGCGCAGTGGTTCGCGTTCCGGCGGGCTAGGCTGTCCGTTTCGGGACTTGCCGTTCAACGGGGCGAGGGACGAATCCCCGGCCTCGAAAGGAGCGCGGTTCATACTCGCCATGCCCCCCGCCGTCAACGTTTGCGAGCGCGCGGGCCGTCGCGCCGCCTCGTGCCCGCTTTCGGCCATGAATCCGCCGCGCGCGCCCGCGCCCTATGGCCAAGGTTGCGAGGGCGGGGCACGGCATGTCGGAGACAAGGCGTTGGCGGTTAGGGGCCCTTGTGGCCGGGTCGGTGCTGGCCCACGCCGGCGTCCTGGCCATCCTGACGGCCAATCGTCCCCAGCCGCGTCTCTATGAGGGACCCGCCGTCTTCGACATGACCATGGCCCCACGCATCACCACCACGCCGCAGGAGGTCACGCGCCCCCGCCAGCAGCTCCGGCCCCGCCCGTCCCGCTCACGGCCCGAGGACCTGTCGGTGGCGCCTCTGGTGGTTCCACAGGCCCTGCCCCCCGCCCTGCCGGCGACGACGCCACCCAGCCTCACACCCCAGCTCAGCGCCGCCCTGCGCCGCGGGCTGGGCTGCGCCAACATCGCCAGCGCCGGCCTCAGCCAGGCTGAGCGGGATGCCTGCCTGGAGCGTCTGGGCCAGGGCGCGAAGGACGCCCCCCCTTTCCGCTCCGGTCTCAGCGCGGGCAAGCAGGCGCTGCAGGACGCCGCCGACGCCCGGCGCAAGACCTATCGCGACTATCGCGAGGGGCCGATCCCGCCGGGCCTCTCGAGGTCCGACGCGGCCGGCGGCCTCACCGGCCTAGGCGGAACCGGCCACAAGACCACCGTTCCGTTCTAGCTAGACGCGCAACGGCCCGGGATCGCCCCGGGCCGCGCGTGATGTGGATGGAAACCTAGGCGGCGATCACCTCGTCACCGCGCATCAGGGGGGCCTCCAGGGTGGCCCAGTCGATCTGGCCGTCGTGCTTTAGGTTCTCGAACTGCAGGACGCCGAGCGCTTCGAACTTGGGACGAATCTTGTCGGTCAGTAGGCCGATCCGCTTCAGGTTCGGGATCATGCGTTCGAACAGGAAGGTTCGGAACGCCCGGCCGCCCTGGGTGGCGTTGTTGATCTCGATGGCCTCGGCCTCGGTGAAGCCGAACTCCTGGGCCACGTTGGTGGACACCAGGCGATCGCGCATGACGAGGCAGGCCTCATAGGCGAACTGAGCCCGCTCCTCGATCTGATCCTCAGGCAGGGCCCGAATCCAGTCCTCCAGATAGTTCACGCCGAATGCCACGTGCCGGCCTTCGTCACGCATCACCAGCCCAACGACATCGCGCAACAGCGGGTCATCGGTCGTCTGATGGATCGTCTGGAAGGCCGCAAGCGCGAGGCCCTCGATGAGGATCTGCATGCCAATGAACTTCAGGTCCCAGCGCGGATCGGTCAGCACCTTGTCCAGCAGGAATTTCAGGCTGGGGTTGATGGGGTAGATCATCCGGCAGCGTTCCATCAGGTACTTGTGGAACACCTCAACGTGCCGCGCCTCGTCGAAGGTCTGCGACGCGGCGTAGAGCTTGGCGTCATGGGTGGGCGCGCAGCTCACCAACTGGGAGGCCACCATCAGGGCCCCCTGCTCACCATGCAAGAATTGCGACAGGGTCTGGGCGTTGGAGCGGTGGGAGAACTCGCGCTTCTGCTCAGGGGTCAGGGCCTCCCACTTGGGATGGCCAGCAAAGCCCTCGGGGCCCTCCCCGGCCACGACCTCGCGGCGCGGCGGCGGCGCCTGGGTCCAGTCGATGTCCAACTCGGTGTTCCAGTTGAACCGCTTGCCCAGTTCGTAGAGCCGGCGGATCTTGGAATTGGCCGTCTCGTAGTCCCAGTTGTAGGAGCCGGTTAGCGGGGTGTTGAAGATCTCGCGGATCACCTCGACGTCTCGGTCCGACAGGCGGGCGGCGAGGTCCTCGGAATCGAAGGTCTGGACCTCGGTGGGCGGTCCGTCGACGACGGTCACATGCAGCATGACTGACTCCCTTTTCGCCCGGCCTTGCGTCGAGCTCTAGGAGGCAGCCTAAAGATGACGCCGGCGTCATCTTTGATTCAGATCAACATGGACCCCAAAGCAAACGGCCCGGGATCGCTCCCGGGCCGCGCTTACGCACACAGACTGGACTGTTTTCGGGTTAGCCCTCGACCTTCTCGGCCTCGGCGTCCA
Organism: Phenylobacterium ferrooxidans; assembly: GCF_042714595.1. NCBI lineage: Bacteria > Pseudomonadati > Pseudomonadota > Alphaproteobacteria > Caulobacterales > Caulobacteraceae > Phenylobacterium > Phenylobacterium ferrooxidans. Next base: position 29,077 of record NZ_JAOTJD010000043.1, read on the forward strand.
CCGCGATGATTTCCGGCAGCGGCTCCATCGCCTCTTCGCGGCTGGCCGAGAGGGCCTCGTCGCGCTTGGTGGCGATGCGCTGCAGGTTGCGCAGGTACGAGCCCGTGCCCGCCGGGATCAGGCGGCCCACGATCACGTTTTCCTTCAGACCTTCGAGCGTGTCGGTCTTGCCCTGCACCGAGGCTTCGGTCAGCACCCGGGTCGTTTCCTGGAAAGACGCGGCGGAGATGAAGCTGCGGGTCTGCAGCGACGCCTTGGTGATGCCCAGCAGGACCGGCTGGGTGATTGCAGGACGGCCGCCGCGGGCTTGCGCCTTGGCGTTCTCCTCATTCACGTCCGTCATATCGAGGTGATCGCCCTTGAGCAGGCCGGTGTCTCCGGGCTCGAGGATCTCGCCCTTTTGCAGCATCTGACGGACGATGGTCTCGATGTGCTTGTCGTTAATCGGCACGCCCTGCAGACGGTAGACTTCCTGGATTTCGTCCACGAGGAACTCGGCCAGGGCCTCGATGCCCAGGATGCGCAGGATGTCGTGCGGATCAGGGTTGCCGTCGATCAGATATTCACCGCGGCGGATCACGTCACCGTCGTGGACGGCGATGTGCTTGCCCTTCGGGATCAGGAACTCGACCGCCTCGCCACCGTCTTCCGGGGTGATCTTGATGCGGCGCTTGTTCTTGTAGTCGCGGCCGAATTCGACGCGGCCGTCCATCTCGGCGATCACCGCGCAGTCCTTGGGACGGCGAGCCTCGAAGAGTTCGGCGACGCGCGGCAGACCACCGGTGATGTCCCGGGTCTTGGCGCCTTCTGTCGACATACGCGCGATCACTTCACCCGGCTTGATCTCGTCGCCGTCGCCGACGGAGAGAATCGCGCCGACGGGCAGGAGGTAACGGGCCTCGCCGCCGTTGGAGATGCGCATGTAGGCGCCGTCGGCGTCCAGGACCGCCATGGCCGGACGCAGGTCCGAGCCCTTGGTCGAGGTGCGCCAGTCGATGACCACGCGGTTGGAAATGCCGGTGGCTTCGTCGGCTTCTTCGCGAACGGAGAAGTTCTCCACCAGGTCTTCGAAGCGGATCTTGCCGCCGACCTCGGTGATGATCGGAACCGAATAGGGGTCCCATTCGGCCAGGCGCTGGCCGCGCTTCACCTTTTCGCCGTCGCGGACCTTCAGACGCGCGCCGTAAGGCGGCTTGTAGGTTTCACGATCCTTGCCGTCGACCTGCACGCTCATCTGCAAGTTCCGCGACAGACAGATCAGCTCGCCGTCGGGGGCGATGACGGTGTTGCCCCCGGCCAGCTTCACGGTGCCGGTGTTGGTGCTCTCGTAGAAGGACTGCTCAGCCACCTGGGCGGTGCCGCCGATGTGGAAGGTCCGCATCGTCAGCTGGGTGCCGGGCTCGCCGATGGACTGGGCGGCGATGACGCCGACCGCTTCACCGATGTTCACCGGGGTGCCGCGGGCCAGGTCGCGGCCGTAGCAGGTCGCGCAGACGCCGTTGCCGGCCTCACAGGTCAGGACCGAGCGCACCTTCACCGACGGAACGCCGGCGGCGTCGATCAGATCGCAGATGTTCTCGTCCATGTAGGTGTCGGCCGGAACGATGACCTCACCGGTGGCCGGATCCTTGATGTCCTCGGCGGTGGAACGGCCCAGGATGCGCAGACCCAGCGAGACCAGGACGTCACCGCCCTCGATCACGGCGCGCAGGGTGATGCCCCGCGTGGTGCCGCAGTCTTCCTCGTTGATGATGCAGTCCTGCGCCACGTCCACCAGACGGCGGGTCAGGTAGCCGGAGTTGGCGGTCTTCAGGGCGGTGTCGGCCAGGCCCTTACGGGCGCCGTGGGTGGAGTTGAAGTACTCCTGGACGGTCAGGCCTTCCTTGAAGTTCGAGATGATCGGCGTCTCGATGATCTCCCCGGACGGCTTGGCCATCAGGCCGCGCATCCCGCCGAGTTGCTTCATCTGGGCCTGCGAACCGCGGGCGCCGGAGTTGGCCATCATGAAGATCGAGTTGATCTCCAGCTCGCGGCCGTTCTCGTCCTTCGGCTGGGTCGAGATCTCGGCCATCATCTCATCGGCGACGCGGTCGGTGGCTTTCGCCCAGGCGTCGACGACCTTGTTGTACTTCTCGCCCTTGGTGATCAGGCCGTCGGCGTACTGCTGCTCGTACTCTTCCACCAGCTTGCGCGTCTGGGAGACGATCGGCTTCTTCCGCTCAGGGATGATGATGTCATCCTTGCCGAAGGAGATGCCGGCCTTGGCCGCTTCCTTGAAGCCCAGCCCCATGATCTGGTCGGCGAAGATCACCGTCGCCTTCTGACCGCAGTGGCGGTAGACGATGTCGATCAGATTGCCGATTTCCTTCTTGGTGAGGTTCTTCTCAAGAAGCCGGTGGCCGACCGCCGGGTGGTGCGGGAACAGAGCCGAGATCTTCATCCGGCCGGGCGTCGTATCGATCAGCTTACGCTCCAGCACACCGTCAGCGTTCATCTCGCTGTGGCGGGCCTTGATCTTGGAGTGCAGCGACACGACGCCGTGGTCGAGCGCGGCTTCGATCTCGCCCAGGTCGGAGAAGATCTTGCCTTCGCCCGGTTCGCCTTCACGGGCCAGGGACAGGTAGTAGAGCCCCAGGACGATGTCCTGCGACGGCACGATGATCGGACGGCCGTTGGCCGGCGACAGGATGTTGTTCGTGCTCATCATCAGCACGCGCGCTTCCAGCTGGGCTTCCAGCGAGAGCGGGACGTGGACGGCCATCTGGTCGCCATCGAAGTCAGCGTTGAAGGCCGCGCAGACCAGCGGGTGAAGCTGGATGGCCTTGCCCTCGATCAGCTTGGGCTCGAAAGCCTGGATGCCCAGACGGTGCAGGGTGGGCGCGCGGTTCAGCAGAACCGGGTGCTCGCGGATCACCTCATCAAGGATATCCCAGACGGCGGGTTGTTCGCGTTCCACCATGCGCTTGGACTGCTTGACGGTGCCCGACAGGCCCTTGGCGTCGAGACGCGCGTAGATGAACGGCTTGAAGAGTTCGAGCGCCATCTTCTTGGGCAGGCCGCACTCGTGCAGCTTCAGCTCCGGGCCCACGACGATGACCGAACGGCCGGAATAGTCGACGCGCTTGCCGAGCAGGTTCTGACGGAACCGGCCCTGCTTGCCCTTCAGCATGTCGGCGAGCGACTTCAACGGACGCTTGTTGGCGCCGGTGATGACCCGGCCACGACGGCCGTTGTCGAACAGGGCGTCGACGGCTTCCTGCAGCATCCGCTTTTCGTTGCGGATGATGATGTCGGGCGCGCGCAGCTCGATCAGGCGCTTCAGGCGGTTGTTACGGTTGATGACCCGGCGATAGAGGTCGTTCAGGTCGGAGGTAGCGAAGCGGCCGCCGTCCAGCGGCACCAGTGGACGCAGTTCCGGCGGGATCACGGGGACCACCGACAGGATCATCCATTCCGGCTTGTTGCCGCTTTCGATGAAGCTCTCGATCAGCTTCAGACGCTTGGACGTCTTCTTCAGCTTCATTTCCGAGGTGGTGGTGAGGAGGTCCTCACGCAGCCGGTCGGCTTCCTTGGGCAGGTCGATGGCGCGCAGCAGGCCCTGGACGGCTTCGGCGCCGATCTCGGCGGTGAAGCTGTCGTCCCCGAACTCTTCCTGGTAGCGCATGTACTCGTCTTCCGAGAGCAGCTGGTGCTGCTTGAGCGGGGTCAGGCCCGGCTCGGTGACGATGTAGTGCTCGAAGTAGAGGACGCGCTCGATGTCCTTCAGGGCCATGTCCAGCATCATCGAGATGCGGCTGGGCAGGGACTTCAGGAACCAGATGTGGGCGACCGGGCTGGCCAGTTCAATGTGGCCCATCCGCTCGCGGCGGACGCGGGCCAGGGTGACCTCCACGCCGCACTTCTCGCAGATGATGCCCTTGTACTTCATGCGCTTGTACTTGCCGCACAGGCACTCGTAGTCCTTGGTGGGACCGAAGATCCGCGCGCAGAACAGGCCGTCACGTTCCGGCTTGAACGTGCGGTAGTTGATGGTCTCGGGCTTCTTGATCTCGCCGAACGACCACGAGCGGATCTTCTCAGGCGAAGCCAGGGCGATGCGGATACGGTCGAAGGTCGGAACGGCCTGGACCGGGTTGAAGATATTCAGGACTTCCTGGTTCATTTGAATTCCAGTTCGTCAGCAGTTTCAGTGGCGAAGCGGGAGGAGCTGACGGGCCCCTCCCCTCGCATAGACGATGGCGGCGGAAGCGCGCCTTAGCCGTTCTCGAGCTCGACGTTCAGGCCCAGGGAACGCATTTCCTTGACCAGCACGTTGAAGCTTTCCGGGATCCCGGCCTCGAAGGTGTCGTCGCCGCGGACGATGGACTCGTAGACCTTGGTCCGGCCGGCCACGTCGTCGGACTTCACCGTCAGCATTTCCTGCAGGGTGTAGGCCGCGCCGTAGGCTTCCAGAGCCCAGACCTCCATCTCCCCGAACCGCTGGCCGCCGAACTGGGCCTTGCCGCCCAGCGGTTGCTGGGTGACCAGGCTGTACGGGCCGATGGAACGGGCGTGGATCTTGTCGTCCACCAGGTGGTGCAGCTTCAGCATGTAGATGTAGCCGACCGTGACCGGGCGCTTGAACTGCTCGCCAGTCTGACCATCGTACAGGATGGACTGACCGGAACGGGCCAGACCCGCCTTTTCGAGAAGGTTCTCGATGTCGTCGATGTGGGCGCCGTCGAAGACCGGGGTCGCGAAGGGAACGCCCTTGGACAGGTTCTTACAGAGCTCGATCAGTTCCTCCTCGGTGTCGGGGAGTTCCTGGTCCTTGCCGTAGATGCTCACCAGGTGGTCGACGAGGGCCTTCTTCTGGCCGCCGTTCTGCCAAGCTTCCAACAGTTCGGAGATCTGACGGCCGAGACCGGCGGCCGCCCACCCTAGGTGGGTCTCGAAGATCTGGCCGACGTTCATGCGCGAGGGCACGCCCAGCGGGTTCAGCACGATGTCGACGTTCTGGCCGTTGGCCAGGTGGGGCATGTCCTCGATCGGCAGGATCTTGGAGATAACCCCCTTGTTGCCGTGACGGCCGGCCATCTTGTCGCCGGGTTGAAGCTTGCGCTTCACGGCCACGAAGACCTTGACCATCTTCATCACGCCCGGGGGCAGTTCGTCGCCCCGCTGCAGCTTGTCGACCTTGTCCTCGAAGCGACGGTCCAGACGCTTGCGGGCCTCGTCGAACTGGCGGCGCATGGCCTCCAGCTCGCCCATGGCCTTCTCGTCGTCCAGAGCGATCTGCCACCAGAGGCCCGGCGCGATCTCGCCCAGCTTCTCGGCGGTGACTTCACCGCGGCCCAGGCCCTTGGGACCCGAGACGGCGACCTTGCCGGTGATCAGGTCGCGGAGGCGCGAGGTCATATTGCGGTTCAGGATCGCGAACTCATCGTCGCGGTCCTTGCCCAGGCGGTCGATCTCGGCGCGTTCGATGGCCATGGCGCGCTCGTCCTTGTCGACGCCGTGTCGGTTGAACACGCGGACTTCCACGATGGTCCCGGCGACGCCCGGGGGCAGGCGCAGGGAGGTGTCGCGGACGTCGGAGGCCTTTTCACCGAAGATGGCGCGCAGGAGCTTTTCTTCCGGCGTCATCGGACTTTCGCCCTTCGGCGTGACCTTGCCCACCAGGATGTCGCCGGGCAGGACCTCGGCGCCGATCGCCACGATGCCCGCCTCGTCGAGGTTGCGCAGGGCTTCCTCGCCGACGTTGGGGATGTCGCGGGTGATCTCTTCCGGGCCCAGCTTGGTGTCGCGGGCCATGACCTCGAATTCCTCGATGTGGATCGAGGTGAAGACGTCATCGCGCACGATGCGCTCGGAGATCAGGATGGAGTCTTCGAAGTTGTAGCCGTTCCAGGGCATGAAGGCGACGAGGGTGTTCCGGCCCAGGGCCAGTTCGCCGAGGTCCGTCGACGGGCCGTCGGCGATGACGTCGCCGGTGTTGACCCGGTCGCCCACGCGCACCAGCGGACGCTGGTTGATGCAGGTCGAGGTGTTGGAACGCTGGAACTTCTGCAGGCGGTAGATGTCGACGCCGGCCTTGGTCGGGTCGTTCTCTTCGGTGGCGCGGATGACGATCCGGGTGCCGTCCATCTGCTCGATCACGCCGGCGCGGCGCGCGACCAGGACGGCGCCTGAGTCGACAGCCACGATGGCTTCCATGCCGGTGCCGACCAGGGGCGCATCCGACTGGATGAGCGGCACGGCCTGCTTCTGCATGTTCGAGCCCATCAGGGCGCGGTTGGCGTCATCGTTTTCCAGGAACGGGATCAGCGAGGCGGCCACGGAGACCACCTGCTTGGGAGACACGTCCATCAGGTCGACGGTGTCGCGGGGCAGCAGGCCCGGCTCGCCATTGACCCGGCCGGCCACCAGCTCCTCGACGATCACGCCGTCCTTCAGGGTGATGTTGGCCTGGGCGATGACGTGCTTGGCCTCTTCCATCGCCGACATGTAGACGACCTCGTCGGTCGTCTTGCCGTCCTTGATGCGACGGTAGGGGCTCTCGATGAAGCCGTACTTGTTCACCACCGCGTGGGTGGCGAGCGAGTTGATCAGGCCGATGTTCGGGCCTTCCGGCGTCTCAATGGGGCAGATCCGGCCGTAGTGGGTCGGGTGCACGTCGCGCACTTCGAAGCCGGCGCGCTCACGGGTCAGACCACCAGGGCCAAGCGCCGACAGACGGCGCTTGTGGGTGATTTCCGACAGCGGGTTGGTCTGGTCCATGAACTGCGAGAGCTGCGAGGAACCGAAGAACTCGCGCACGGCCGCGGCCGCGGGCTTCGCATTGATCAGGTCGTGGGGCATGACCGTGTCGATATCGACCGAGGACATGCGCTCCTTGATCGCGCGTTCCATGCGCAGCAGGCCGACGCGGTACTGGTTTTCCAGCAGTTCGCCGACCGAACGCACCCGGCGGTTGCCCAGGTTGTCGATGTCGTCGATTTCGCCGCGGCCGTCGCGCAGGCCCACCAAGGTCTTGAGGACCGCCAGCACGTCTTCCTTGCGCAGGATGCGCACGTCGTCGGGGCAGTCCAGTTCCAGGCGGATGTTCATCTTCACGCGGCCGACCGACGAAAGGTCGTAGCGCTCGCCGTCGAAGAACAGCGACTTGAACATGGCCTCGGCAGCTTCCACCGTCGGCGGCTCACCGGGGCGCATCACGCGGTAGATGTCGAACAGGGCGTCCTCACGGGCCGAGTTCTTGTCCACCCGCAGGGTGTTGCGCATGTAAGCGCCCATGGTCACCTCGTCGATGTCGAGGGTGTCCAGGGTGGTGAAGCCCTGCTCTTCCAGCGCCGTGATCAGCGGTTGGTCGAGCTCGTCGCCGGCTTCGGCGTAGATTTCACCGGTCTCGTGGTTGACCAGGTCGCGCGCCAGATAGCGGCCCACCAGTGCTTCGGGCGGCAGCAGCAGGGTCGTGAGACCCGCATCAGCGAACTTCTTGGCGTTGCGGGCCGAGATCTTCTGGCCGGCGGGGGCGATCTCTTCGCCAGTCTCGCCGTCCACCAGAGGATATTCCGGCTTGGTCCCGCGCCAGCGCTCGGGCTTGTAGGGGGTGGCCCAGCCGGCGGCGCCCTTCTTGGACTGCAGGCGCTTTTCGTAGGGCACGGTGTCGTAGAAAGTGGAGAGGATCTCCTCACCATCCATGCCCAGCGCCATCAGGAAGGTGGTGGCCGGCAGCTTGCGGCGGCGGTCGATGCGAACGAACACCACGTCCTTGGCGTCGAACTCGAAGTCGAGCCACGAGCCGCGATAGGGGATCACGCGGGCCGCGAACAGCAGCTTGCCCGAGGAGTGCGTCTTGCCCTTGTCGTGGTCGAAGAACACGCCCGGCGAACGGTGCATCTGCGAGACGATGACCCGCTGCGTGCCGTTGACGATGAAGGTGCCCTTCTCTGTCATGAGCGGGATATCGCCCATGTAGACGTCCTGCTCCTTGATGTCCTTCACGGAGCGAGCGCCGGTCTCTTCGTCGGTTTCGAAGACGATCAGGCGAAGCTTGACCTTCAGCGGCGCCGCATAGGTCATGTCGCGCTGAACGCACTCTTCGACGTCGTACTTCGGCTCTTCGAACTCGTAGGTGACGTATTCGAGCACCGCGCGTTCGTTGAAGTCCTTGATCGGGAAGACGGACTTGAAGACCGCCTCCACGCCCTCATCACGACGCTCACCGGCGCGGGTCTCGCGCTGCAGGAACTGTTCGTAGGAGGAGCGCTGAACCTCGATCAGGTTCGGCATCTGCACGGCTTCAGGGATGCGTCCGAAAGAGTGTCGGATCCGCTTTTTACCGGTGAAGGATTGCGCCATTTTATTCCCTTGAGCGACGCGCGGAACGGTTTCCCCGCGTCAGGTCTTAATCCCGCGTCCACCCTCGAACGTCCTTTCGGACGCCGGACGCTGGAGCCCCTGTATCGCCAGGGGCGTTCCCTCGCATGGCCGGAGGGCGTAGGGCCATGCCTCGGAACATAGGCGCGCGTAAAGGAATCGCGTGAGACACGAATCGTATTTTGCGAAGGAGCCGAGATAGGCCTTCTCGCAAAGGATGTGAAGCCCCCAGACTAAATTAGTTCCGGAGCCCCCTGCCCGCCGGCAGGACTGCAAACGCAAACGGGCCCCGGAGATCGCTCTCCGGGGCCCGTCGCAGATACGCGGCGAACCGCGCGTCAGTCTTACTTCACCGAGACGGTCGCGCCGGCTTCGGTCAGCTTCTTGGCGACTTCGTCGGCGACTTGCTTGGACACGTTCTCGACGACGTTCTGCGGAGCGCCTTCGACCAGGTCCTTGGCTTCCTTCAGGCCGAGGTCCGGACGGACGCCGCGGACTTCCTTGATCACGTTGATCTTCTTGTCGCCACCGGCGGTCAGGACAACGGTGAATTCGGTTTGCTCTTCAGCGGCTTCAACCGGAGCGGCGGCGGCGCCACCGGCGGCGACCATGGCCACCGGAGCGGCGGCGGAGACGCCCCACTTTTCTTCCAGCAGCTTGGACAGCTCGGAGGCTTCCAGGACGGTCAGGGCGGACAGGTCATCGACCAGTTTTTCAAGCTTCGACATTTGGGCAGATCCTTAGAGAGTGGGTTTTGTCGGGGAAAATGACGATCAGGCGGCGTCTTTGGCGGCGTAGGCCGACATGACGCGGGCAAGCTGAGCGGCCGGGGCCTGCAGAACGCCGGCGACCTTGGTCGCGGGGGCTTGCAGAAGGCCGATGATCTTGCCGCGGAGCTGGTCGAGGGACGGCAGGGTGGCGAGATTGCCCACCGCCGACTTGTCCAGCACCTCTTGACCCATGAAACCGCCAATGATGGTGAACTTGTCGTTCTCCTTGGCGTACTGGGTCGCGACCTTGGCGGCGGAGACAGGGTCCGGCGCATAGGCGATGGCGACAGGGCCGGTGAAGAGGGCGTCGCCCGCCTCGCCAACCGAACCGTCCAGGGCCTTCTGAGCCAGGGTGTTCTTCACCACCCTCAGGTGAGCGCCTTCCTTGCGGAGGCGGCCACGCAGATCGGTCATTTCCGCAACGGTCAGACCCAGATTGTGGGTCACGACCACGGCGCCGGCGTCGGCGAAGACGCCCTTGAGCGTCTCGATCGTCACCTGCTTTTGAGCGCGGTCCATTGCGGTCTCCATACTCAGGTCCAGCCGCCAGACGATTCCGGCGACCGCATAGATGATCGTTGCGAGGGAAACCCACGCGGCCGATCAGCCTGTCCGAGAGAAGCCGCAGCCTGCGCGCCCATTCGAAACGAATGGTCGATGAGGCGTCATCTTCCCGTCTCCCCGCGGCTGAGGAAGGGCTCTTCCTCGCGTTACGGTCACCGGTGACCCCGGCGACCCCGCAGTTCATGGACAGGATCGAGGCCCGAAGGCCTCGAGCCCACCTCCCCTTGCGGAGAGGCGAAACTTTAGAGGGGCGGGCTCTACACGAGCCGCGCCCGAAGGTCAAACCCTGGGGTCAGGCCCGATGGACGCCGGGCCGCCCATTCTCCAGGGCGAAGCTCGCCAGGTCGCGGATCGGCGAAGTGGCCACAAGGGCGTTCTCCACCGTCCGGAAGGTCATCCGCGAGTCCTTGGGGGTCAGGTCCAGTCGGCCATAGCCGCGAACCTTGCCGTCGAATTGCTTGATATGCGGGTTCTTCGCCGCGAAGACGTCGCTCTCTCCGCCGAGGGAGGAAATGGAGCCGCCGACGAAGGTGGCTGCGACCGGCGGACCATCCAGGGTCTCGGTGAGATTCGCGGCGGCGAAGGCGTGGATGTCGCCGCCAAGTGCGATGGGGTTGGAAACCTTGGCCTCGCGCCAGCGCTCCACGATACGCGCGCGATTGGCAGGGTAGCCGTCCCAGCCGTCGCTGGAATAGAAGCGCGTCGTCTGCTGGGCCGGGTCGCCCAGTTGCAGCTCGGCCATCAAGGTCTGCTGGGCCAGCAGGTTCCACTGGGCCTTGGAGCTGGCCAGGGCGTCGAGCAGCCAGGCTTCCTGCGGCTTGCCCAGGATCGAGCGTGTGGGGTCGCGGCGTTCCTCGCAGTCGCCGATCAGCTTTCCGCGCTTGGGCGGTCCGGCCGGCTGACAGGGCTTGCCGTCGCGATACTGGCGGTCGTCCACCATCTGGATCTGGGCGAGGCTTCCCCAGTCCAGGGCGCGGTAAAGCAGCATGTCGGGACCGACGGGCGCCGCGCGGCGCCGCAGGGGCATGTGCTCGTAATAGACCTGATAGGCCGCGGCCCGGCGGCGCAGGAAACCGGCGGGGTCAAAACTGTCCTGGTCGCGATCGGCCCCGTAGTCGTTGGCGACCTCGTGATCGTCCCAGGTCACCATCCAGGGGGCGATGGCGTGAGCGGCCTGCAGCAGGGGGTCGGATTTATAGGTGGCGTAGCGGACGCGATATCCGGCCACGTCCTTGGGCTCGGGGTTGGCGTGCAGCCGCACCGCGCCCTTGCTGCCGGGATTGCCCTCGTAGATGTAGTCGCCGAGGAACAGGATCAGGTCCGGCGCCTCCTCCACCATGTGAGCGTAGGCGGAGTAGAACCCCGCCTCATACTTCTGGCAGGACGCGAAGCAGAGGCGCAGGCGATCGACCACCGCACCCCTGGCCGGGGCCGTGCGGGTACGGCCCACCGGGCTCTGAGCGCCGACGGCCGTGAAACGGTACCAGTACTCCCGCCCGGGCTTCAGACCCCCAACCTCGACATGGACCGAATGGCCGGCGTTGGGCCTGGCCAGCGCCTTTCCGGAGCGCACCACCTTACGCATGGACTGGTCCTCGGCCACTTCCCAGGCCACCGCCACCGGCTCGGGCGGCATTCCGCCGTCGGGTTCGAAGGGCTTGGGCGCAAGCCGGGTCCAGAGCACGACGCCGTCAGCCTCGGGCTCCCCGGAAGCCACACCGAGGCTGAAGGGATTGTCGGCCAGGGACGGCGAGGCAAACATCCCCCCGCCGATGGCGGCCGGCGCCAGGGCCAGACCGGCCAGGCTGGCGGCCCCGCGCAGCAGCTGACGGCGCGCGATGGATGGAATGTAGAGGCTCATGCACAGCCCTCCCCGGTGACTCGGGGGAGAGACTAGGCGGCGATCACGACAGAATGCCAACGCCAACGAAAACGGGCGGGCCCCGTGGAGGACCCGCCCGCCGTCGTTTAGTCAGCCAGGCCGGCTCAGGCGCCGACGGAGGTGGTGTCGACCTTGAAGCCCGGGCCCATGGTGGACGAGAGGCTGATGCGCTTGATGTAGATGCCCTTGGCGCCCGAGGGCTTGGCCTTGTTCAGGGCGTCGACCAGGGCGCGCACGTTGGCCAGCAGGGCGTCTTCGGTGAAGCTCGCCTTGCCGATGCCGGCGTGGATGATCCCGGTCTTCTCGGTGCGGAACTCGATGGCGCCGCCCTTGGCGTCCTTCACGGCTTGACCGACGTTGGGGGTCACCGTGCCGACGCGCGGGTTCGGCATCAGGCCGCGCGGGCCCAGCACCTTACCCAGACGGCCGACGAGGGCCATCATGTCCGGCGTGGCGATCACGCGGTCGAACTCCATGAAGCCGCCCTGGATGCGTTCCACCAGCTCTTCGCCGCCGACGATGTCGGCGCCGGCCGCGGTGGCTTCAGCAGCCTTGGCGTCCTTGGCGATGACGGCGACGCGGACGTCGCGGCCGGTGCCGGAGGGCAGGTTGACCACGCCGCGGACCTGTTGGTCGGCGTGGCGCGGGTCGACGCCCAGGTTGACGGCGATCTCGATGCTTTCGTCGAACTTGGCGGTGGCGTTGGCCTTCACCAGTTTGACGGCGTCGGTGACAGCGTGGTTGGCGAGACGGTCGCCGGTCCAGGCCTGGATGCGCTTGGCTTGCTTAGCCATGTCTTAGGCCTCCACGATCGAAAGACCCATCGAGCGGGCGGAGCCCTCGATGATCTTGGCGGCGGACTCAACGTCATTGGCGTTGAGGTCCTTCATCTTCTTCTCGGCGATGTCGCGCAGCTGGGCGCGGCTGATCGAGCCGGCCGTGTCACGGCCAGGCGCCTTGGAGCCGGACTTCAGGCCGAGCGCTTCCTTGATGAAGTGGGTCGCGGGCGGGGTCTTGGTGATGAAGGTGAAGGACTTGTCCTGATAGACGGTGATCACCGTCGGCAGGGGCGTGCCTTTGACTTCCTTCTCGGTGCGGGCGTTGAACTCCTTGCAGAAGCCCATGATGTTGACGCCGCGCTGACCCAGAGCCGGCCCGATGGGCGGCGAAGGCGTTGCGGAGCCCGCGGGCACCTGCAGCTTGATATAGCCCAGAATTTTCTTGGCCATGTTCTCCTCTTTGACCGGACGTCCGGTCTGTTGAGCCGTGGTCCGACCCTGGCTGGGCCTCCCACGGTTTTAAAAGCCCCTCCCCGCGAATGCGGGAAGCGGCGGCGCCAGTCAGGTCGTCTTTTCGACCTGGCTGTATTCGAGCTCGACCGGCGTGGCGCGTCCGAAGATGGACACCGTCACGCGCAGGCGAGAGCGTTCCTCGTCCACCTGTTCGACCGAGCCGTTGAAGCTGGCGAACGGACCGTCGGTGACGCGGACCTGTTCCCCGATCTCGAACTGGATCGTGGGCTTGGGCCGCTCGACGCCTTCTTCAATGGCGCCGATGATCCGGGCGACTTCCTTTTCCGAGACGGGCATCGGCTTGTTCTGGCTGCCCAGGAAACCGGTGACCTTCGGAGTGTTCTTGATGAGGTGGTAGGCTTCGTCGGTCAGCTCCATCTTCACCAGGACGTAGCCAGGGAAGAACTTGCGCTGGACGTCGATCTTGCGGCCGCGGCGGATTTCGGTGGCGGCTTCGGTCGGGACCAGGACCTCGGAGAAGTTCTCCGCCAGTCCCTGGGACTTGGCCTGCTCTAGGATCGAGTCCTTCACCTTGCCTTCGAAATTCGAATAGGCGTGCACAATATACCACTTGTGGTGGGGATTGGCGGCGACGGCGACTTCGGGGGTTTCAGCGTTCATTTCGACTATCCCGCGTTCGCGAGCTTGAGGAGGAAGGCCATGGCGAGGGTCAGGGCCCCATCCACCAGGGAGAAGAAGATCGCGGCGAGCACCACCATGATCCCGACCATCACCGAGGTGATCCAGGTCTCCTTGCGGGTGGTCCAGGTGATCTTGCGCCCCTCGGCGCGGACTTCCCGGAAGAACTGGCCGGGGCTGGTCTTCTTCTTCGGCGCGGCCTGCGCCAGGGCCGAGGCAGGCGCGATCGCCGCCGCCGTCTTGGCGGCGCGGTTCTTCATCGCTTGCGGCGTGGAACCCGGTTTCCTGGCCATCTAGGCGCTCGACACTCTCTACATACGGGCGGCGGACCTCCGCGCCCTTGGACGTCACATATAGGTTGGCAGGAGCGGAGGGACTCGAACCCACGACCCTCGGTTTTGGAGACCGATGCTCTACCAGCTGAGCTACACTCCTACGAACCACCCCCTGGCAAGGGCAGCCTCCGGACAATGAACAGCGCGCCGGAAAGGCTCCCGGCGCGTGCTCATCGCTAGAGCCGGGTCGTTTAGCAGTGGCCGTCTTCCCAAGCAATAGTCGCAGGCGCGGATCGAAGCGGGGCAGGCCCGCGTTTCCACGAAAGCCGCCACCTCAGGAAATCCCATGCCAGACGTAGACCCCAACGCCGCCAGGAACCGCGACGAGGACATGAAGCCCGCCTCCCCGCCCCGGCCCGCGACCGAACCCGCGGGCGGCAAGGATTCGAGTCGCAACGACAAAACCCTGACCAACCCGTCCACCGGAGAGCCCGAGCCTGGCGCGCCGAGCCCCACCTAGGGCGCCAAGCGGGACGGTCGGCCACCCCTCATGGCGTCCTAGTCCGCCACCAGCCCCATCAGGCCGAGACCCAGTCCCAACCCGAGGCCAATCGAGGTCCTAGGGTGACGCCGGCCCAGATCGCCGAGCGTCTGGGACGCGGCGAGGGCGCGTCCGTCCAGCCGCGGCTCGCAGGCGGTGATCCTGTCCCAGCGCCTGTCCAGCCGTCGGCCGGCGCGGCTCATGCTCGCGCGGAGGTCTGGTGCATGCGCCAGGGCCAGATTGGCGGCCGCACGCGCAGCTTCCACCCATCCGCCGGCTGTGGCGTCCCCCTCGAAGACCGGCTGTCCAGGTTCGGCGAAGTCGCGCTTGTAGTCCTCTCCGGCGGGTCCGAAATCGACGGTGGCGATACCCTGGTCCGGAGCCGCCCTCAGGGTCTCCAGGGTCATCAGGGCTCCGGGGGAATAGCGGGCGAATTCCGCATCATAGACTGGGAACCAGAGGTGGTAGGCGCTGCCTGACCTCAAACCCACCTCGGCCGCCACGATCCGGGAGCCGGCCCGCAGCGTGGCGAAGCGCAGGCCGAAGTCGTCGCTGGCCAGGGTCGACAGCCGGCGCAGGAAGGGCATGGTCCAGGGACTGGCGAAGATGTCGTGCTGGCCCGTGCGCCGCATCTGGGCGCGCTTGAGGCGGAAGATCAGGTCCAGGACCCCTTCCCCATCGGCGTCGAAGGTGAAGTCGAGCGGGCCCAGGGTCTCGGCCAGACGCCGCCCCCGGCGTCGCTTGTCCTTGAAGAACTCGGCCGGGCGGCGCGCGGTATAGGCCTCAAAGCCGTCAGAGAGATCGGCGACCATGGCGGGGCGTGACGAGAGTCGCGAGCCGCCGCCGTCGCCCACCAGGCCGCTGAACCGGAATCTGCGGGCTCCCAGCAGCCCGACGACAGCGGCCAGGTCCACCGCGGCGCCCGGAGCCGACAGCAGGCCGTGATAGTCGGTGAGGGGCGCGGCGATCGGCTGGATCAGCCGGCCACGGCGCTGAAAGGGAAGAAAGCCCACGATCTCGCCACGGCGTCGGATCACCGCCACCTGGGATTCCGGTGCGGCCTCACCGGCCGCCAGGACGTAGCGGAAATCGAAATAGGGACTGCGGAAGGCGGGATCGGCCGCGCGGAACCGCGACCACAGGTCGCGCGCAGGGACGCTCAAGTCCTCCGGCCGGCAGGTCTGCACGCTCAGGTCCGGCACCATCGCCCTACTCATCCTCACCATTCGGCGCAGACGTTAAGCGTGACCGGTAAAGAACGTGTATTCCACAACCGCGCAGAGAAAAGGGCCGCCCGGGTTTCCCCGGACGGCCCTGATCTTGGCTGAGAGGCTGGAGCCTACTCGAC